>CADBPA010000197.1 GCA_902796505.1 uncultured Ruminococcus sp. | reverse complement strand
GCGCGGCAGGCGGATCAGTCCGCCTTCTTGCCGCTCTCGTCCTGATCCGCTTTCTTGCGGCTGACGACGAGGTTGACGAGGATGCCGAGGATCAGCGCGACGGCGACTTCGGTGAAGGTGATCTTGCCGAAGGTGAGCGCCATACCGCCGACGCCGGCGATCAGGATGGTCGAGACCACGAAGAGGTTGCGGTTGTCGCCGAGGTCAACGCCCTGAAGCATCTTCAGACCGGAGACGGCGATGAAGCCGTACAGCGTGATGCAGACGCCGCCCATGACGCAGGAGGGGATGGTGGCGAGCAGGGTGGTGAAGGGAGCGACGAAGGAGGCGACGATCGCGAGGATCGCGGTGGCGAGGATGGTGACGACCGAGGCGTTGCCGGAGATGGCGACGCAGCCGACCGATTCGCCGTAGGTGGTGTTGGGGCAGCCGCCGAAGAACGCGCCGGCGATCGAGCCTACGCCGTCTCCGAGCAGGGTGTTCGAGAGGCCGGGATCTTCGAGCAGATCCTGCCCGATGACCGAGGAGAGGTTCTTGTGGTCGGCGATGTGTTCGGCGAAGATGACGAAGGCGACCGGGATGTAGGCGACGGCGATCTTGCCGAGGAAGGCGCCGAAGTTGCCGGACTCGCCGAAGTTATAGTTGCCGGAGAAGGCGGTGATGAAGGTGAAGTCGGGGTACCACTGCATGGATTTGAACTTCGTGAAGTCGATGAGGACCATCGCGTTGTTCTCGGCGATCAGACCGATGACGGTGAAGATCGCGGCGACGATATAGCCGGCGCCGATACCGATGACGAAGGGGATCATTTTCGGCATTTTCTTGCCGTAGACCGAGCAGATCACGACGGTGCAGAGGGTGACGAGCGCACAGACGAGCGAGAGCGTGGAGGTCAGCGTCATGGCGCCGAAGATATCCTTGCCGGAGGTGGCGTCTCCCACCGCGTTGCCGGCGAGCGAGAGTCCGATGATCGCGACCGTCGGGCCGATGACGACCGGGGGCATCAGTTTGTCGATCCATTTCACGCCGACCTTCTTGACGATCAGCGCGATCACGACGTAGACGAGGCCGGCGAGCGCCGCGCCGATCAGAAGGCCGAGGTAGCCTGCCGAAGCCGAAACGCCGCCTGCGAAGGCAGCCGCCATCGATCCGAGGAAGGCGAAGGACGATCCGAGGAAGGCGGGGCTTTTGAATTTCGTGAAGAGGAGGTAGACGATCGTGCCGACGCCGGCGCCGAAGAGCGCGGCGGACTGAGACATACCGTGGCCGACGATGGCGGGAACGGCGATGGTCGCGGCGAGGATCGCGAGCAGCTGCTGAAGGGCAAAGACGAAAAGCTTGCCGATCGGGGGCTTGTCCTGGGGTTTGTACTGAAGGTTCATAAAAAGAATACCCTTTGTCTGAAAAAGCGGTTTTTCAGACCCCTTTCAAAAATTTGAAAAGCGGGCCGCTCAGACAAAGAGTATATCGCATTCGGATCCTAATTCAATTTTCGATCGCCGGAAAACACACCGGAAAATTATCGGAAACGCCGGGGACTCTCCCGGACTTAGACTCCTACAGTTTTCTCTTTCCCTGAACATCAGGCTCGGTTTTCTTGTCTACCATTGTACACGATTTCTTTGCAAATGTAAAGCCCTTTTTGAGATTTTTTTGAATTTTTTCATCTTTCACGAAAACCGCGGGGGAAAAGAGGCGCATTTTTGTCGCATTTTGCGGCGCAAAAAGTTTCGCTGAAATTGCAAAAAACGCTTGCAATATCCGCAAAACCATGTTATAATAGAAAAAAACAAGAAAGGTTTTTCAAAAAAATGTCGCATCTCTCATTTTTGCTTGAAAACGGAACTACCGCCGCCGGCGGCGGAAGCACCCTCTGGATGTATCTTGTCATCTTCGTCGTGCTGATCGGATTTTTCTATTTCTTCACGATCCGCCCCCAGAAGAAGCAGGAAAAGAAGGACGCCGAAATGCGCGACAGCCTCGCCGTCGGCGATGAAGTGACCACCATCGGAGGCATCATCGGCAAGGTCGTCTCCATCAAGGGCGAGACCTTCGTGCTCGAAACCACCAAGGACAAGACCAAGATCCGCTTCCTCAAAACCGCCGTCCGCTCGGTAGACGTCCGTATGGCAGACCTTGCGGCGCAGACCATGGGTACCGCGACCTCGCCGGCGCCCGAAGAAAAGAAGGAAGAAAAGAAGGGCTTCAAGCTCTTCGGGAAAAAAGATAAGGAAAAAACGAAAGACGATCCGAAAGACGAGCCGAAGGACGATCCGAACGCCTGACCTTCCCTTCCCCACTCCCCCGCGGAAAAGCGGGGGATCTTTTTTGGAATAAAGTTGCGGAAGATACCTTCCCCACCCCCCCTGCGGAAAAAACGGGGGCTTTTTTGGGAATAAAGTTGCGGAAGATACCTTCACCTCCCCACTCCCCTGCGGAAAAAGCGGGGGAGCTTTTTTTCGGGCGGCGCCCCGAAAAACGGGGGATCTTTTTTTATAAGAAAGGAAGAAAAAGCGAACACCGCGGAATAAATCGCGCCCCTTCGGAATAGATTGAATCAACCATCATCCGGAGGATTATTTATGGCACAACGCTCTGTTTTTACGCGGGAAAGATCGACGCTCGGCGGAAAATATCTTCTGACCGGAACGCTTTTGTGCGCCGCGGTCTTCGTCCTCTGCGCGCTGATCGCCGGCGGCATCTGCTACGCGACGAAAGATCCGCTCTCCGTCCTTCGCCCGGCGGCGCTCGCGGCGTTTCTCGTTTCGGGGGCGATCCCGGCGTTTCTGCTCTCGAAGCGGCACAAGGATCTGCCGGCGGTGCTGACCGCGATCCCGCTTCTGATCTTCGCCCTTCTGCTTCTGATCTGCTCGCTGATCCTTTCGGGCGGAAAGCTTTCGCTCTCTGTGCCGATGAATCTGCTCTGCTATCTGCTCGTCGGAGGACTGTTCGCCTTTCTCGGAAGGATCGAGGCGAAAAAAGCGAAAAGGAAAAGAGGCCGCCGCTGAAGGCAGCCTCCTTTGCGTCTGCGGCGCAAAGCGTCTTCCCGAAAAGTCAGATCAGCGCGCGCAGCTTCGCGGTGTATTTTTTCAGGGCGGTCGGCGTCGCACAATCGGTGAGAATTTCGGAAATATCGCGCAGATCCCGTTCGTATTCCGGCGGGATCTTTTCGCATTTTATCGCGTATCCGACCATATTCCACTCGATATGGGTAAACAAATGTTTGCTTTTTCCGATATTTTCGACCGATCCGACGGCAAATCCTTCGGCTTCGAGCGCCTCTCGGACCTCATCCTCCGAGAGCAGCTTTTCTTTCATCGGGAATTCGTAAAGCCCGGCGAGAAGCCCGGTATCCGGGCGGCGGCGAACGACGGCGCGGCCGCGTCCGTCAAGGAGGAGAAGGACGGTTTTTTCCTCGACGCGGCGGGCGTTTTTCGGCGCTCTTGTCGGGTAGCGTTCGGGATCGCCTTCGGCGCAGGCGCGGCAGAGATCGCGGATCGGGCAGAGAGCGCAGCGCGCAGATCCGTTCGGAACGCAGATCGTCTCGCCGAGTTCCATCAGCCCCTGCGTGAGCAGCGACGCCGCCTCGCCTTCGGGATAGACCGCGCGCAGCGCCCCGGTCACCGCCCGTTTGGTTTCGGGCAGGGCGATATCGTCCGGGCAGGCGCAGATGCGGCTGACCACGCGCAGCACGTTGCCGTCCACGGCAGGCTCCGGCCTTCCGTAAGCGATCGAGGCGATCGCGCCGGCGGTATAGTCGCCGACGCCGGGGAGGCGGCGGAGTTTTTCGGCGTCGAAGGGAATTCTGCCGCCGTACTCTTCGCAGAGCAGGATCGCCGCTTTTTTGAGATTGCGCGCGCGGCTGTAATAGCCGAGTCCCTGCCAGAGCTTCATCAGCCGGTCGTCCTCGACGGCGGCGAGGCTTTGTACGTCCGGAAGCTCGGCGAGGAATCTTTGGTAGTAGGGGATCACCGCCTCGATACGCGTCTGCTGGAGCATGATCTCCGAGATCCAGACGTGATAGGGCGTCGGCTCGACGCGCCACGGGAGCGGCTTGCGGTTCTGCTCGTACCACCGGGTAAGCGGCGGGATCGCCCCGGCGAGAAGGTCGGTGTTTTTCAGCATAGATTTCAAAGGGGCTTTTCGCAAAGCCCCGTTCCTTTTAGGATTTGTATTTGTTCTTGATATACTCGTCGATGGCTCTTGCGGCGATCTTGCCGGCTCCCATCGCCGAAATGACGGTCGCCGCGCCGGTGACCGCGTCGCCCCCGGCGAAAACGCCCTCGCGGCTGGTCTGCCCGGTCGCTTCCTCGACGACGATGCCGCCGCGGCGGTTGACCTCCAGCCCCTCGGTGGTGGACTTGATCAGGGGGTTCGGCGAGGTGCCGATCGCAATGACGACGACGTCCACGTCGAGCAGAAATTCGCTTCCGGGGATCTCGACCGGGCGGCGGCGCCCCTGCTCATCCGGCTCGCCGAGCCGCATACGGACGCAGCGCATCCCGGTGACAAAGCCGTTTTTCGGATCGCGCCGATCGTCGGGATTCCGATAACCGAGGATCTCGGTCGGGTTGTAGAGCAGACGGAATTCGACGCCCTCTTCCTCGGCGTGATGCACCTCCTCGGCGCGCGCCGGAAGCTCTTCCATCGAGCGGCGGTAGACGATATAGACCTTCTCCGCACCGAGCCGGAGCGCGGTACGCGCCGCGTCCATCGCCACGTTTCCGCCGCCGACGACGGCGACTCTGCCGCCCTTCATGATCGGCGTTTCGGGATCTTCTTTGTACGCCTTCATCAGGTTCGAGCGCGTGAGAAACTCGTTCGCCGAATAGACGCCCTTGTAGCTTTCGCCGGGAATGCCCATGAAATTCGGCAGTCCGGCGCCCGATCCGATGAAGATCGCGTCGTATCCTTTTGCGAAAATTTCGTCCACGGTCAGCGTCTTTCCGATGATGACGTTCGTCTCGATTTCGACGCCCAATGCCTTCAAATTGTCAACTTCTGTTTGCACGATCGTCTTCGGAAGACGGAATTCGGGGATGCCGTAGACCAGAACGCCGCCGGCGGTATGGAGCGCTTCAAAGACGGTCACGCCGTATCCGAGGCGGGCGAGATCTCCGGCGCAGGTCGGCCCGGAGGGACCGGATCCGATGACGGCGACGCGCCGTCCGTTCGGCGTGGGGGTCGCGGCGGGCGCTTTCTTTCCGGCGTTGTGGCGGTCGGCGACGAAGCGTTCAAGTCTGCCGATGGCGACCGGCTCTCCCTTGATGCCGCGCACGCACTTTTCCTCGCATTGCCTCTCCTGCGGACAGACTCTTCCGCAGACGGCGGGCAGAGAGGAGACCGCCGAGATCCGCTCGTATGCGCCTTCGTAATCCTTCGCGCGCACCCGCTCGATGAAGGCCGGGATCGGCACGTTGACCGGGCAGCCCGAAACGCAGGGCATATTTTTGCAGTTCAGGCAGCGGTCGGCTTCCAGAACGGCGATCTCTTCGGTATAGCCGTAAGACACCTCGTCAAAATTATGTGCGCGCACCTTCGCGTCCTGTTCGGGCATCGGGTGCTTTTTCATGGTTTTCATATCCGCCATACCGTTACCTCACTTCCCTGCTTTGAAGAGATTGCAGGTCTCTTCTCTCTTGCGCGCTTCAAATTCGCGGTACATACTGCCGCGGCTCATCGCCTCGTCGAAATCGACCTCGTAGCCGTCGAAATCCGGCCCGTCCACACAGGCGAATTTCGTCACACGCCTGCCGTCTCTGCAGAGCGTCAGCCGGCAGCCGCCGCACATTCCGGTCCCGTCGATCATGATCGGGTTCATCGAAACGTCGCAGGGGATGCCGGTCGGGCGCGTCGCCTCGACGACGAATTTCATCATGATCAGCGGCCCGATGGCGATGACCTTATCAAACCGTTCGCCCGCGCCGAACATCTCGCCGAGCGGAAGGCAGACGTTGCCTTGCCTGCCGTAACTGCCGTCGTCGGTCATGACGAACAGCCGGTCGGACGCCGCGCGGAATTCGTCTTCGAGGATCACGAGATCCTTCGAGCGGAAGCCGATGACCGAGACGACCTCGCAGCCGAGATCGTGGAATTTTTTCGCCACGGGGTAGGCGATCGCACAGCCGACGCCGCCTCCGACGATCAGCACCCTGCGGATGCCCTCGGTCACGGTGGGAACGCCGAGCGGCCCGGCGAAGTCCTGAATAAAATCGCCCGCTTCCTTGTGATTCAGCTTCTCGGTCGTTGCGCCGACGATCTGGAAAATAATGCGCACGGTCCCCGCCTCGCGGTCGGTGCCAGCAACGGTCAGGGGGATGCGCTCGCCCTCTTCGTCCACGCGCAGAATGATGAACTGCCCCGGCTCCGCCTTGGCGGCGACGAGCGGCGCGTGGATCCACATTTCGGTCACGGTCGGGTTCAGGACCGTCTTTTTTGCAATGCGATACATAGTGTTTTCCTTTCGCGGCGTTTTGAAATATAAAATTATTATAACGGTTTTGCGGCGGCATTTCAAGAGGATTTTTCAAAAAAACGCCCGGACGGAAATTTTTTTCGCCGCGGAGCGCAAAAAAGAGGAAGATGCTGGAAGAGTGCGCGGAATTTCCCGGCTCGCGCGGCACGAAAAAAAGAAAATATTTTATAATATATGTCTCTTTGCTCTTGACAAACCGCGAAAAGGGTGCTACAATAAAAGAGAATTATTATAAATCATAATCGGAGGGTTGATTATGAACGACGAGAAAAGCACGCTTTATATTTCGGGCATATGCCCTTATTGCGGCGCGAAGCTGGATTACGAACAGGAGGAGCGCGTGATCTGCTGCCCGGTCTGCGACCGTAAGTTCGCCGCCGAGGGGCTTCTTGCGCCGGATCTTCCCCGCCGCGCGCCGGTCTCCTTTACCGCGACGGTCGAGGGAGGACTCCCCTCCGTCTCTTCGCCGGAGAACGCGCTGGCGTACTATGCGCAGTTCTGCCGCGAATACGACTGGGAGAACACGTCGGCTCTCGCGGAGATGACGAAGCTTTCGCTTCCGCAGCTCGAACGGCTCGCGGAGGGCTGCAAGCTTGCCTATCCGACCGATCCGAAAACCTATCAGCTTGCCTACCGCACGGTCACGGCGGCGGCATGGCGCGCGCTCGACGCTCTCGATACCCTCTCGGCGAAGATGATCGCGCAGTACAACGCGGACGATCTCATCTCGGTTTACGATATTTTTGAAGAATACCGGGCGATCCTCTCGCTCGTCTGCCGCGACAAGGCGCGCGTCCGCAAAGACGCGAAGCTCGCCATCCAGTGCGCGGAGGAGCTCGGCGCCACCAATCGCGACCTCTACGATATGCGCCTCGACCTCTACGAGCTCGTCAAGAAGTTCGCGCCTCTGCACGAGGTGAAGGAGCTGCTCGACCTGCCCGCGCTGAAAGAAGCCGAGGAGCAGAAGCAGAAGCAGATCGCCGAGAAGCTCGCCGCGTCCGGCGTGGACGCCGAGGACACCTACCGCGACGCACTGAAGGCGCAGGAAGAGGGGCTTCCGCTCTCGCTCGTTCTGCGCAAGCTGATGCGCATCCGCGGATACAAGGACAGCGAGGAGCGCATCCGCCGGCTGACCTCCTTCTTCTACTTCGGCAACCGCTATCTCGAAGTCGGCGGAAAGAAGTACTACACCCGCGAGCAGCTCTCCTACAACGAAGTGCCGACCTTCTCGCTCTACCCGATCAAGGACGGCGTTCCCGAAAAATACCCCTGCCTGACCGGTATTTCCCGCATCATCGCCACCTACGGAAACTACCTTTTCTTCCTGCGTGACGAGCGGTATCTCTGCCTCTACGACACGCAGAACAACTCCGGCAAGGTCTCGATCCTCGACGCGGGGCGCACCGGCGACTACATCTGCGCCGAGCAGGGAGCGGACGTCTATCTTTCCTCCGACGAAAAGACCTTCTATATCCGCAAGAAACTGCCGATCCGCTGGAAAAAGACCGGCTGCTTCTCCTGGTTCTTCTCGCTCTTCCGCAGAAAATTCAAGGGCGTGCGCAACAAGTTCAACAACTATTCGCTGCTCGCCGTCAATATGGAGGACCTGACCTGCGAGACGGTGCTGGACGAGGTCATCGACGTGATGGATTTCACCGACGACAACGTCTTCTACACCGCGATGCCGGAGATGTTCAAATACGACGTCGAGTTCCGCGTCCTCAACCTGAAGACCGGCGAGGACAAACAACTTCTGAACTCCGACTGCGTGATCCACAAGGTCACCGAGGAGCGCATCATTTTCTCGCTCTGCGCGCCGAATCTTGACAACCTGAATCTCTATTCGATGGAGCTGGCCTCCGGCGAGACCACGCTGCTCGAACGCAATATCCACAAGTTCTTTATGCTGGAAGGCGACCGCGTATTCTATATCGTCAGCAGCGGCTCCGAATCGCATCTGCTTTCGGTCAAACTCGACGGTACCTGCCGGCGCGAGATCCTCACCGACGCGAAGAATATCCTGACCGTAAACGGCGGATTCATCTACTACGTCAAGGGCGAGGGCAGAAACGCCGCGCTGCTGAAGGTCGATCTTTCGGGAGAAAACCGGACGCTGCTCGCCTGCCGCTTCGCCTCGCTCATCCACGTCGGATCGGGGTACGTCTACTACTTCACAAACGACAACGAGATCCACTCGGTCCTCACGACCGGCAAGGACGACCGCACGATCGCCAGGGACGTTTTCCCGGAGCGCATCGTCGCCGGGCGCAAAAACGTGTTCTTCTACCGGATCGACGCCTCCGCCGGCAACGACAACGCCGTTTCGCTCTACCGGCTCACTCCGTCCACCGGCGTGATCCGCAAGATCGCTTACAACGTGCGTGACTATAAGGAATTTGACGCGAACACCATCTTCTTCGCCTCGGCGGAGCAGAGGCTCTACCGCGTCCCGAAGATGGATCCGCGCGATACGAGATTCTACAACAATACGAAGTTCCTCTGGTTCAAGTTCAACCGCGAGCAGTTTGTCGAGCACGAGACGATCTCCGCCGAGGTGGTTCGTTATTGCAAGTATGACAAGACGACCGGAGAGGTGGAAGAGGTGCTGACGCTCGGACTTCCGGAGGATACCGGAGCGGAACTGCTCCCGGCGACCGGACTCTACCTGCGCGACAAGACCGCGGAGGGTACCGTCTATACCGAAGCGCGCGGAGAGCTCTCCGAGAAGGATCAGAGCCGTGCGGAGCGCCGCTCGCAGAAGCGTGCCGCGAAAGCGCAGAAGAAGTACGACCGCAAGAAAGCGCGCGCCGACAAACGCGCCGCGAGAAAGAAGAAACGCGCGATCCGCAAGGGACGCTATCCCGGAAGGCTGCGCCATTCGATCTACAACGACGCGCTTCCCGTGTCGAATCTCGCCTGCCGTTCGGACTTCGGCTCTCCCACGCTGAACGAGGATTTCGAAGGCAAGGTCTGATCCGCGCATCAGCCGGCGGATAAGATTCCGCCGAACGAAAATTTTCAAAAATACGCAGAGAGGCTTTTCCCGCCCGCCGGGGAAGCCTCTTTTGAATTTCTCCCGCCGGGAGAAGCCTCTTTTGAATTTCGCCCGCCTGAGAAGCCTCTTTGAATTTCTCCCGTCCGGTCGCGTACGGTCGGATTTCTTCCTATCATTATAACGCGCGGGCGCGTCCGGATCGGGCGCACCCGCGTTTTTTTGCCCGCTCGTTCCGCGGAATCAGCCGGGATATTCCGGGCGGAAGAGCGATCCTTTGCGCTTTTTTTGCCGTCAGCCGGGATACTCCGGGTTGAAGGCGTAAAAGTTCTTTTGGTTGAGTTTTTCGGTCGTGTGCCGAAGGGTTTCGGCGAAGCGCTGGAAATGCACGACCTCGCGCTGGCGGAGGAAGCGGATGACGTCGTTGACGTCCGGATCGTCCGAGAGGCGGAGGATATTGTCGTAGGTGACGCGCGCTTTCTGCTCGGCGGCGAGGTCCTCGGTCAGATCGGCGACCGCGTCTCCCTTGACGCCGATGGACGCCGCGTTGAAGGGCATTCCGGCGGCCGCCGTCGGATAGACGCCGAGGGTGTGATCGACGAAATATTGATCGAATCCGCCGGCTTTGATCTCGGCAGGCGACAGCCCTTTGGTCAGCTGATAGAGGATCGCGCCGATCATTTCGCAATGGCCGAGTTCCTCCGAGCCGATGTCGGTCAATGTGCCGACCGCCTGGGGATCGGGCATCGTGTATCGCTGGTTGAGATAGCGCGTTGCCGCGCCGAGCTCGCCGTCCGGTCCGCCGAGCTGGGATACGATCACCGACGCGAGGCGCGCGTTCGGCGTTTTGATTCTGACCGGATATTGCAGTTTCTTTTCATAGATCCACATAGAAGTCTCTCCTTCGCTCAGTATTGCCAGGGAAAGGGCGTTTGCACCCAGCCCCAGCTTTCGCCCTCGACGTCGTCGGTCGTGAGCGCGAAGCCGCGGTCACGGTACTGCTGCATCGCCTCGGCGAGTTCACCGCGCAGGGTGGCAAGATAGGCGAGCGCCTTGTCGTTTTCCGGGTGGGTGTCGAGGAAAAGCTCGACTTCGATTTTGGCAAAAGAGAGTTCCTGAATCCGGCGCAGGAGGGCGGTCTGCTCGGCCGTCACGCCGAGGTTTCTTCTTTCGTTTGCGGCTTCCATCTCAGCGATCTCCTTTCACGAGGGGTTTATCGAGATCGGCAAAGAGCGTTCCGCGCATCAGAGCGTTATCCGGCGTATAGAGCCTTGCAAATTCCTGCATCGGCGCATAGACCATCGCGAGCTGCTGCCCTGCGAGAAGTTCTTCTCCGGGATCCTGTATGCTTCTGTCTTGGTTTTCCATTTCTTGCTTCTTCCTTGATATTCTTTCGTTCCGTGGGAGGCGATCTCCCTTTATCATTCTATGCCGGAGCGCATTTTTTGCACCGGGCGGCAGAAAATTTCGCCGAAACGCTTGACAGGGGGAAAAGAAAAAAATATAATGGATATATATCGGATCGACCTGCCGGAGGACGTTATGGGAAAACTTTCGGAATTTGAAAAGGAAAAACTGATCCTCGGCGTGATCTACAGCGACGAGGCGCTTCTTCTGCGCGCGCTGGAGCTTCTGCGCCGGGAGTTCGGAGAATTTGACCTCTGCTCGGAGGAGTTTTCCTTTTCCAAGGAGTTTTCGGATTACTACGACGAAGAGCTCGGCGGCGAGGGGATGCGGCGGATCTACTCGTTTGAGCGGACGGTCGATCCCGGACGGCAGGCGCAGATCAAGACGTTGACCAACCGCATCGAGCAGCAGCTCGCGGTGAACGGGCGGCGGCACGTCAATCTCGATCCGGGATTTTTAAGCCGCGGACGGCTGATGCTGGCGACGACGAAGGGCGCGGGCTTCCGCATTCCGCTTTCGGATTCGATCTACACCGAGCTGACCTTGATCTACGACAAAGGCGGCTGGCTCTCCCTGCCGTGGACCTACCGCGATTACAAGTCCCCCCTTGTGCAGAATTTTCTGAGCGAGGTGCGCAAAAAATATCTCGCCCAGCGGCGGGAAGAGCTTGCCGGCGAGGGAAAGATCCCGCGCGCTTCGCACCGGTCGCGCAGCGAAAAACAGACAAAAGACGAAGAAAAAAGCAAAGAAAAGGAAACAAAAGTATGAAAAAGATCGCCATTATCGGTTTCGGAGTGGTCGGGCGCGGATGCGCAGACCTGCTTTCCGACAACGCAGAACAGATAAAAAAACTGACGGGTGACTCGGTCGGGATCGCGCATATTCTCGACCTGCGCGATTTCCCCGGAACGCCGTACGAGGCGCTCGTCACGCATGATTTTGCCGATATTGAAAACGACGCTGAGGTCGGAACGGTGATCGAAACGATGGGCGGCTCGCACCCGGCTTACGAATACACGATGCGCGCGCTTCGGGCGGGCAAGAACGTCGTGACGTCCAACAAGGAGGTCGTCGCAAATTTCGGAGACGAATTTCTGCGCGAGGCGGAAAAGGCAGGCGTCTGCTACCGCTTTGAGGCGGCGGTCGGCGGCGGGATCCCGGTGATCTCCCCGATGATCTCGATGCTCGGGCAGAACAAGATCCGCGAGGTGCGCGGCATTCTCAACGGCACGACCAACTTCATCCTGACCGAGATGTTCACCTACGGCACGTCCTTTGACGCGGCGCTTTCCGACGCACAGGCGCGCGGCTACGCCGAGCGCGATCCGAGCGCGGATATTCTCGGACTCGACGCGGCGCGCAAGCTGGTGATCCTGACCGCGCTTGCGACCGGGAAACTCTTCCCGGTAGAAAAGATCCATACCGAGGGCATCACCGCCATCCGCGCCGAGGACGTGAAGGCGGCGGCGAAGATCGGATGCTCGATCAAACTGCTCGGCAGATGCACGGTCGGCGAGGACGGCGAAGTCTCGGCGCTGGTCGCTCCCTTCCTGCTCCCCGAAGAACTTCCGCTTGCCGGAACGCGGGGCGTTTACAACGCGGTCGAGGTGGTCGGCGAGCCGATCGGCAACGTGATGTTCTACGGCAGAGGCGCGGGAGCCGGCGCAACGGCGTCGGCGGTCATCGGAGACCTCGCGCAGATCCTCTGCTCCGGGCGGCATTCGGCTTTCCCGATATTTGAGAAAACGTCCTCCGGACTTGCGGATTTTGCAAACTTTTCTTCGCAAACCTACCTCGTTCTCGATCGAAAATACAGCGCTTTTGCCGAAAAGGCCTTCCCTCGCGCGGCGTTTCTCGAATCCGAAAACGAGTGCGTTCTTCTGACCGAGCGGATGACCGAGGAAGCGATCGACCGGACGCTCGCCGCGCTCGGCGCAGAGGCGATCTCGCGCATCCGGATGCTCGGCTGATCAGAGCGATCTACGCAAAAAAGCGGCGATCCGGAAACTAAAAAAACAGGCAGCGCGCCCCTTCCGAAGAGGGGGCGCGCTTTGATCGGGCAACGCCGTCAGGATCCCGGCTTTTGTTCGGGCAAAAGCCCCTCCCCTCGGCAGAGGGAGAGCAGGCGGTCGGCGCCGAGGAGAAGCAGGGGGAGATTCAGCGCGGTGAGAAGAAAGAGGAGCAGATCGATCGCCGCGATGAGAGGACGCGCCGGAAGAAACGGACCGAGGGCGACCGCCGCGAGAAAGACGGCGAGAAAGGCGAGGCGAAGGACTCTGCCGTCCGTCTTCCCGGAAGAAAACGACAGAATGCGGATCTTCCGGATCTTTCGGCCGTTCGGAGGGCAAAGGTTTTCGCGCCGCGCTTTCTCCTCGCCGTCTACGCACTGCGAAACGCACTGCGGAAAGAGGAAGGCGAGGCATTCGCATCCGTAAAAATACCAGCAAAGCAGGGTGGCGAAGGCGAAGCAGGCGACGAGGACGGTCAGGAGCAGAACGCCGCCGCGCCCGAATTCGCGGGAAAAGACCGCGAGAACGGCGTCCATCCCGTCCGTCCCGGAGGGGCTGCCGGGCAGGAGGAGCACGAACGCCGTCAGCATACAGAGCAGACCGGTGTCGAAAAAGACTTCCAGCGCACCGGAGATTCCCTCGCGGATCGGGGAGGTCTCGGCTCTCGCGTGCGCCATCGCGGACGTACCGGCGCCCGCCTCGTTGGAGAGAATGCCGCGCGCAAAGCCTTCCCGCATTCCGCGAAGCATCAGGCATCCGCCGATCCCTCCGGCGGCGGAGCGAAGCGAAAAGGCTTCCGAGAGGATCTGCAAAAGCACCGCCGGAATACGCGCGTGATAGCGGACGATCACGATCATACAGACCAATATGTAAAGAATTGTTGTCAAAGGAATGAAGTACAACGTGAATTTTTCGATTTTCTCGGTACCGCCGGCGACGAAAAGAAGCGTGAGAAGAGCGACCGGAATTGCCAACACGCCGGGCGCAACTCCGAAGGCGGAGGCGGCGGATCCGGCAAGCGTTTTTGCTTGAAGCGGCGCGCCCATCGTCAGGCAAAGGGCGAGGCAGAGGACGGCGTAGCATCCACCGAGCAGACCGCCGCGCCTCGGAAATTTTTTGCGGAGCAGATACGCCGTTCCGCCATGGCGGCCTTCCGCGCCGTCTTTGGCAAGCGCCGATTCGGCGAATTTCAGCACCGAGGCGAAAACGCCGGAGAGAAAGAGCCAGAACACCGATCCCGCGCCGCCGACGAGAATGCCGAACGCCACCCCGGTGATGTTGCCGACGCCGAGCGTACCGGCCAGCGCCAGCATCAAGGCGCGAAAACTGCCGCCTCTTTTGGATGACACGGTTTCTTCTTTCGCGCGGGCGCGAAAGCTACCGCTCGATTCCGATCGATTTCCTTCTTTCGCGCAGGCGCGAAGGCGACCGCCGCTTTTGGATGACACGGTTTCTTCTTTCGCGCGGGCGCGAAAACT
>CADBPA010000196.1 GCA_902796505.1 uncultured Ruminococcus sp. | reverse complement strand
GTGCGACTTCGTTGACAAGTTTACCGTCGATGTACAGTTCTCCGTCCGAAATTTCTTCAAGTCCGGCAACCATTCTGAGCGTGGTAGACTTGCCGCAGCCGGAAGGCCCGACGAGGACGATGAATTCCTTGTCGGCAATCTGCAGGTTGACGTCATGAACGGCCGTGACTTTATTGTCATAGACCTTCTTGAGTCCCTTCAGAATCACTTCTGACATACGATTTCTCCTCCTTAAATGATATTTTGATCGGCAACGCTGCCGTAGGACACATTTTGTAAAGGATGCGTAAGTTTACATAATGTAAACATTCTGTTTTCTTTTCACAGGCGAATTGCTCTCATATTATAACTGCTTTCCGCAGAGTTGTCAACTATGTTTTTTCAATTTCTCCAAATTGCTACAATGTCGAATTGATTTTTTGTGTATTTTGCACAAAATATTGCTGAATTTACATTTTGTAAACAATGTAAAACTGCGTTTCCTCTTGCTTTTCGCATTTTTTTGTGCTATAATATAGAAAAAAGCGAACTACAAGGATCAGCAATTTCATGGCGGTAAAACGAATTACGATGCAGGACGTCGCAGACGCCTGCGGTCTTTCCAGAAACACGATCTCCAAAATTTTCAACGGACGCGGTTCGGTATCCGAAAGCACCCGGCGTGCGGTCGTTGAAACGGCAAAAAAAATCGGCTACGTCAACTTCCCCGAAAACACTGCGGCTCCGGAGGAAAAGAACATCGCCATTCTGTCCGGCAGCAAGCTCCGAAGGCATCACTTCGGCGCGTATTTCGTCACGAGCTTCACCGATCAGGTCTGCCGTTCGGGCTATAATATTAAAATGTACGAAATCACCGACGCGGAGATCAAGGAGCGGAAACTGCCCCCGCATCTGCAGCTCGACGATACCGCGGGGATTCTCTGCATCGAGCTGTTCGATCAGGCCTATCAGCAAATGATTGCCGCGCTGGGACTTCCCTGCCTGTTCGTCGACGGCTATGCGCGCGAGAACAAGACGATCCTCAACTGCGATTTCGTGACGATGGAAAACTATGCGGCAACGCAGTTTCTCGTCAATCATCTGATCGACAAGGGGGCGAGATGCCTCGGATTTGTCGGCGATAAGGAGCATTGCAACAGTTTTTACGAGCGATGGTCGGGCTTCGGCGCCGCGCTTTCCGACGCAGACCTGCCGGTCGACCGCCGCTTCTGCATTCTGGAACCGGACGGCGAGATCTACGCCGACGCCGATCGGCTGGCGGAAAAACTGAACGCGATGCCGCACATCCCCGACGCGCTCGTCTGCGCCAACGACTTTATTGCCATTCACGTGTCGGCGGCGTTGAAGAAACTCGGAAAAAAGATCCCGGACGACGTGATGGTGACGGGGTTTGACGGATCGCCGGAGGCGATGGTGGTGGAGCCGTCGCTCACCACGGTCTCGATCGACAACAACGGCATCGGACGGCTTGCCGCCGTTCAGCTCATCAGCCGCATCCGGAACCCGGGATGTCCTCCCGTCTGGACGGCTGTGACGTCCACGCCGATCCTCGGCGACAGTACGAAAAAATAAAAAGCCCGTATTCCGGGCAAAAAAACCTCCTGCGGCAGGATCGGATCTTGCGCCGCAGGAGGTTTTGTTTTTATGGATTTTTCTTTCGGGCGTCTCCCGTCTTTCGCCCGGGAAAGAAAGAGGCGAGGGGGCGATCACTCGTCGATCGGGGAAGCAGGATCCTTTCGTTCGGTGACCGTTCTCCAAACGATCAGGAACACCATCGCCGCCATGACCGAGATCATGATCGCCATCGGGAAGACGGTCACGCCGATGAGGACGCCGACGAGCTTGATGCCGATATCGACCGCCATCGAGATACGGAAGGAGGGGAGAAGTTTTTTCACGCGGTCATGATGGCGGGCGAGAAGCTCGATGCTGAGTTCGTTGAGGATCGTGATGCAGAGGACGTCGATGCCGTAGAGAAGCTGAGGAACGAGGACGTTGATATTTCTGCCGACGTAGACGACGAGGAAGGGGATCATCGAGGAGAAGAAGAGCATGGCGAGATTCACCCAGAGGACGCCGCGGTCCACGGTGGCGACGCCGTGCCAGAGGTTATGGATATTGATCCACATTCCGCCGAGCCAGAAGAAGGAGACGGCGTACGCGAGGATCTGATAGGCGAGAACGCTGAGATCCGACCACTGCGTTCCGCCCGGAATGACAAATTCCAGGACGACGATGGTCATGATGATCGCCATAATGGCGTCGAAGAAAGCAACAAAACGGTCTTTGCTCATAAGATATTCCTTTCAAAATTTCCTGGGCGGTGCGTTCCGGAAAATCAAGCCGACGGGGCGGACGGCGCGCGCATGGCGGCGAGCTTTGCTTTGAGGGCGGCGAAGGCTTCGTCCGGATCGTCGATCCCGGCGACGGTCTCCTCCATCGGGCATACGCCGGTGCCGGCGCGGTTGACGATATAAGGCGCGAGGGTGTCGAAGGAGCAGGGGACGCCCGATCGGTCGAGGTAATCCTTTCCCGCCTGCGACGTCACGACGCCGTGGACGGCGGCAACGCCGGCTTTGACAAAGAGCATTGCGGCGGCCTTTCCGACGATCTGATCGGCGGCAGAAAAACCGGAGAGGTCGGTCTCGTCGTTGAGAAGACGGATCAGGGGAGAGATCCCTCTGCTGTCCTCGATGATCAGGGCGTCGCCGCGGCAGAGGCAGAGGCAGAGCGAGTGACCGGGGAGGAGGCTTTTGGCGCGGGCGATCCCGTCTTCCGGGATCGGCGGATCGCAAGCCTGAAAAAAAGAATTCAGCGGAATTTCGGGGTGAGGCATTTCGCGCTCCTTTCGACTTGTCCGCTCG
>CADBPA010000195.1 GCA_902796505.1 uncultured Ruminococcus sp. | reverse complement strand
TTTCATACTTTTCACCTTTCCGCGCCCTGTGGGGCAACGTTCAGAGGGAAAAGAAAAAACGCGACGGGGAGAGTGCGTTCTCCGAAAAATCGCGCCGAAAAGAGCCGTTGCTTTTCCCATCCGGACTTTAACCGTCGGTTGAGGAATTTCACCTCATCGGAGAGCAAAAACGCCGTTTTTGCAAAGAATCGTTTGCAATTCGTGGCATTTTGTTCTTTCGCAGACTATACTGCCGGTATGGATTTTCACCATTTCCCAAAGAACTATTATGAAATTTTGATTTTGCTTTGCTTTTTCCTTCATCCCATTTTATGCGGCGGCGCGCCGACGCGTCCTTCTCTTGCGGCAGAACGGCGCTCGCGCGGGATGAAAAATTGGAATTCCCTATCTCCCCGAAGGGAGATAGGGAAAATGCGGTTTGAAAGCCAAACCTCAAAGAAAGATCGAATTACTCGATGATGTCACCAACGACGCCCGATCCGACCGTTCTGCCACCCTCGCGGATAGCGAAACGAAGACCCTTCTCGCAAGCGATGGGGGTGATCAGCTCGACGCTCATGTTGACGTTATCGCCGGGGCGGCACATCTCGACGCCTTCGGGAAGGTTGATAACGCCGGTAACGTCGGTGGTTCTGAAGTAGAACTGCGGTCTGTAGCCGGAGAAGAAGGGCTTCGAACGGCCGCCCTCTTTTTCGGTCAGAACGTAGACCTGTCCGACAAACTTGGTGTGCGGATGGATCGAGCCGGGTTTGCAAAGGACCTGACCTCTTTCGATCTCGTTCTTCTGAACGCCGCGAAGAAGCGCGCCGATGTTATCGCCTGCTTCCGCATAGTCCATCTGCTTGTGGAACATCTCGATACCGGTAACGACGGTGGATCTCTTCTCATCGGAGAGACCGACGATCTCGACGGTATCAGCCATCTTGACGGTACCACGCTCCACTCTACCGGTAGCGACGGTTCCACGGCCGGAGATCGAGAAGACGTCCTCGACGGGCATCAGGAACGGAAGGTCAGCCTTACGGTCGGGAGTCGGGATATAGTTGTCGACAGCGTCCATCAGTTCCCAGATGCATTTATACTCGGGAGCGTTGGGATCCTTGCTGGGGGACTCGAGAGCGACACGAGCGGAACCGCGGATGATCGGAATTTCATCGCCCGGGAAGTCGTACTCGTTCAGAAGGTCACGGATCTCCATCTCGACAAGGTCAAGAAGCTCGGGATCGTCCACGAGATCGACCTTGTTCATGATGACGACGATCGCGGGAACACCGACCTGACGGGCAAGAAGGACGTGCTCTCTGGTCTGAGCAAGAGGGCCGTCGGTAGCTGCGACGACGAGGATCGCGCCGTCCATCTGAGCGGCACCGGTGATCATGTTTTTGACGTAGTCGGCGTGGCCCGGGCAGTCGACGTGCGCGTAGTGGCGCTTGTCGGTTTCGTACTCAACATGACGGGAGTTGATTGTGATTCCACGTGCTTTTTCTTCGGGGCAGTTATCGATCTGATCGTATGCAAGGAACTCGATGTTGGAGTTCTTCAGTGCAAGAGTCTTGGTGATCGCAGCGGTAAGGGTGGTCTTACCGTGGTCAACGTGTCCGATCGTACCGATGTTTACATGGGGTTTGGTTCTTTCAAATTTCTGCTTTGCCATTGTAAATATCCTCCTGATTTTTTTATTTGTTTGTTTTGGTTTTTATTCTGCCGGCTCTCGCCGGGGAGAACGATTATTTCGCGCGGTTCTTGATGATCTCATCCTGGATGCTCTTCGGAACTTCCTGGAATCCGGAGGGCTCCATGACGTACACGGCGCGCCCCTGAGAACGGGAACGCAGCGACGTCGCGTATCCGAACATCTGCGCCAGCGGAACGAAAGCGTAAATTCTCTGCACACCAGGGCCGAGCGCTTCCATCGACTCGATCTGGCCGCGGCGGGAGTTCAGGTCGCCGATGATATCGCCCATGTAGTCCTCGGGCGTGGTGACCGAAACGCGCATGATCGGCTCGGTGAGTACCGGATCGGCCTTCCGCATCGCTTCCTTGAACGCCATTGAACCGGCGATCTTGAACGCCATCTCGGAAGAGTCGACTTCGTGGTAGGAGCCGTCGTACAGCGTCACCTTGACGTCCACGACGTTGTAGCCGGCGAGAACGCCCGCCTGCATTGCGCCCTGGATACCGGCGTCGACCGCGGGGATATATTCCTTCGGGATCGCGCCGCCGGTGACGGCGTTGATGAATTCGTAGCCCTTTCCGGTTTCGTTCGGCTCGATGGTGATCTTGACGTGACCGTACTGACCTTTACCGCCGGACTGACGGGCATATTTGGTCTCCTGATCGGCCTTCTTGCGGATCGTCTCTTTGTAGGCGACCTGCGGTGCGCCGATGTTGGCTTCCACCTTGAATTCGCGCAGCAGGCGGTCGACGATGATCTCCAGATGGAGCTCGCCCATACCTGCGATGATGGTCTGCCCGGTCTCCTCGTCGGTATAGGTACGGAAGGTCGGGTCTTCCTCGGCGAGTTTGGCGAGAGCGATGCTCATCTTCTCCTGCCCGGCTCTGGTCTTCGGCTCGATCGCCTGACGGATGACAGGCTCGGGGAACACCATGCTTTCGAGGATGATCGGATGCTTTTCGTCGCAGAAGGTATCACCCGTAGTGGTGTTCTTGACACCGACGACGGCGGCGATATCACCGGCGTAGCATTCGCTGATATCGGTTCTCTCGTTGGCGTGCATCTGAAGGATGCGGCCAAAACGCTCGTCCGAATCTTTGGTGGAGTTGTATACCGCGGTTCCCTTCTCGATGTGACCGGAGTAGACGCGGAAGAAGCAGAGCTTTCCGACGAACGGGTCGGTCATGATCTTGAAGGCGAGGGCGGAGAAAGGCTCCTCGTCGCTCGAGTGCCTTACTTCTTCCTCTTCGGTATCGGGGTTGACGCCCTTGATCGCCTCGATGTCGGTCGGAGCCGGCATATAGTCGATGATCGCGTCAAGCAATTTCTGAACGCCTTTGTTTTTGTAAGAGGTTCCGCAGCAGACGGGAACGGCCTTGTTGTCGATCGTCGCCCGGCGAAGCGCGGCTTTGAGTTCCTCGACCGAGATGGGCTCTTCCGCAAAGAATTTGTCCATCAGGGCGTCATCGGTCTCGCAGATCGCTTCGATCATTTTTGCGTGATACTCTTCGGCAAGCTCCTTCATATCTTCGGGGATATCCTCGACTCTCATGTCCTTGCCGAGATCGTCGTAATAGACGTCGGCTTTCATTTCCATCAGGTCGATGATTCCGCGGAAGCTTGCTTCCTTTCCGATCGGCAGCTGCACCGGGATCGGATTTGCGTGGAGCCTCTCCCGGATCATACGCACGACGCGATAGAAATCGGCGCCGGTGATGTCCATTTTGTTGATATACGCCATACGGGGAACGTGATAATCGTTCGCCTGATGCCAGACCGTCTCGGTCTGCGGCTCAACGCCGCCCTTTGCGCAGAGAACGGTTACCGAACCGTCCAGAACGCGGAGCGAGCGCTGCACCTCTACGGTGAAGTCAACGTGGCCGGGAGTATCGATGATGTTGATGCGGTACTTGTGGTCGGCGGCTTTTTCCGCGTCGTCATGGTACACGGTGGGGATCCAGTAGCAGGTGGTCGCGGCGGACGTGATCGTGATACCGCGTTCCTGCTCCTGCGCCATCCAGTCCATGGTCGCGGCGCCGTCATGAGTTTCTCCTATACGATGAGTCTTACCGGTATAAAAAAGGATACGTTCGGTGGTGGTGGTTTTACCGGCATCGATGTGCGCCATGATACCGATATTGCGCGTGTGTTCAAGCGAATATTCTCTGGGCATTGAACTTTGTTGACTCCTTTAATATATCGATTAGAATCTGTAGTGTGCAAAAGCCTTGTTGGCCTCTGCCATCTTGTGGGTGTCTTCCTTCTTCTTGAAAGCTCCGCCCTGGCCTGCCTTCGCGTCCATGATCTCGTTTGCAAGTCTTTCAGACATATTCTTTTCGCTTCTGGCTCTTGCATAGGTGATGATCCAGCGAAGACCAAGCGTCTGTCTGCGCTCGGCGCGGACCTCCATCGGAACCTGGTAGTTGGAACCGCCGACGCGGCGAGCCTTGACTTCCAGGACCGGCATGACGTTCTCAAGGGCTGCGGTGAACACGTCCAGCGCGTTCTCGCCGCTCTTCTGCTCGATCTGCGCAAACGCGTCGTAAACGATCTTCTGAGCAACGCCCTTCTTGCCGTCCAGCATAATGTTGTTCACGAGCTTGGAAACCAGCTTCGAATGATACAGCGGATCCGGCAGAACGTCTCTTTTGGAAATTTGACCTCTTCTTGGCACTTTTCTTCCCTCCTTCATTAGAATGATGAATTCACAGGTACTCGAACCGACTCTGCGGTTCGTCAGCGCTCATGGGCTAATATGGTTAATGATAATCAATAAAACCTTACAGCACGAGAGCACATGGGATCGTCCGACGGTACCTTACTTCTTCGGACGCTTTGCTCCGTACTTGGAGCGGCCCTGCTTGCGGTTGGCGACGCCCTGGGTATCCAGCGTTCCGCGAATGATGTGGTAACGGACACCGGGCAGGTCACGAACACGGCCTCCGCGGATCAGAACGACAGAGTGCTCCTGCAGGTTGTGCCCGATACCGGGAATGTAGCAGGTAGCTTCCATTCCGTTGGTCAGACGGACTCTCGCGATCTTACGAAGAGCCGAGTTCGGCTTCTTCGGCGTCACGGTCGTAACCTTGGTGCAAACGCCTCTCTTCTGCGGGGAGCTCAGGTCGGTCTCGGCGTTGCGCAGGGTGTTGAAGCCCTTCTGCAGAACGGGAGTCTTGGACTTGTAAGACTTATCCGAGCGGCCTTGTTTGACGAGCTGGTTAAAGGTTGGCATGATTATCCTCCTTCCTCAAAAAATAGTTTCGGCGAAAAAAAGGCATAATTCACCCTTTTTTGGCTTTACCCCCATATTCTAACACCAATTTTGCGCAAAGTCAAGCCTTTTACGCAAATTTGCAAAATTTTTTTTCTCCGCCGCGCCCTCCCCGGCAAAAAACCTCCTCCGGGCGGTTTGTTCGGCTTCGTAACGTAGGGCGGAAGAAAAAGCAAGCCTTTTTGATAAAATTCTCCCCGGCAGAGCCTACGCGCCCGGCGCGGGATCCTCCGGCAGGACGCTTTCCCGGACGCGGAGCAGATCTTCCAAAGAAATAGAATCGTCGTTCACGGTCAGCGCGAAAGCGTAGCCGTCCGCCGACCAATACAGACTCCGGCGTCCCTTGTATTCCGAATAATATACGTCGACGCCGTCGATCTGCAGCTCCCGGTAGTCTCCCTCGGTCGTAACGCTTTCCGCGTGCCCTCCGAGAACGCTTTGGCGATAGGTCAGCGAATGCGCCCCGCGCCTCCACCAAACGGCCAACCCCGCCGGACTGTCGAGGCGGTCGGAGTATTCGTATCCCTCGGGAAGTTCGGTCGGCAGGTATACCCGTTCGATCACGTCCGGACCGCCGTCCGTCCCCCGGAAGTCCGCGTGTCCCGGAAAATATTCGACGAGCAGACGCCCGATCTGCCTGTAAAAGGCGCAAGCCGTCAGCGCGAGAGCGAGGATCGCCGCAAGGATCGCGGCGGCGACGCGCCATCTCCTCGTCAGCGGGAAAAAGGCGCGCTCTTTTTTCTTTGCGCTCTCTTTACAGTCTTCGATGAAGCGCAGAAATGCCGGGGAAAATTCCACCTGCTCGGTCGGCGCCGGATCGAACCGCGCCATTTCCAGATCCCGCAGGCAGAGCAGCGCCTCGCGGAGTTGTTTCTTTTGCGTACCGGTCATTTTTTGCGCTCTCCTTGAAAATAGTTTCTGATTTTGCCGCGCATTCGTTTCAGCCGGGAGCGAACGCCGTTCGCCGTCGTATCGAACAGGCGGGCGATCTGCCTGTTGGTCAAGCGTGTGAACAGAGCGTAATAGAGGATCTGCCGGTCGATCTCCGGCATGGACGCGACGTACCCGGCGACGCGCTTCACCTCTTCGGAAAGGATCGCTTTCCGCTCGATATCTTCGGGCGAGATCCTATCTTCTTTGGTCGGTTTCCCGATCCTTTCCCGATAGGCGGTATCCTTTTTCCAGCGGTTGATCGTATGCCGGCGGAGAATGGTAAAGCAGTAATAGTCCCGGCTCGGTTCGTCCATGTCCAACAGGATACGGATATTCGCGGCGATCTTGAAGAAAACGTCCTGAACGACTTCTTCGGCAGCCCCGTGATCCTTCAGGCGTCGCTGTGCGTAAAAGAGCATTCTGGCCGCGTGTTTGTCATACAGCGTTTGAAAAAGGATCTTTTCTTCCTCGGTATCCAGCATGAGAAGAAAAAGCATGACCGTTCCTCCGTTTCGCCTTTTTTGATACCGGATTTTATTATAACACGCCGAAAAAAGTCCTGTCAATCTGCACCCCAAAAATTTTTTTCGAGAAAATTTTCAAAAAATGCGCCACATTTTCGTTTTTGATTTGTTTTATATAGTAGAGGGAAAAAATCCGGACGCGCCTCAAAAACCGCCGAAAGGAGAAATGCGAAAAAAAGAAAATGTAAATATTTTGTAAACAATCCCGCTTCCGCCTTTACAAATTCTCTGTTTCCCAATATAATGAAAACAGAGAACACAAGACGGAAATCCCCCCTGCGGCAAAAACACCGACGGCAAAAATCACCGCCGGAAAAGACGCCGCTTGATCGCAGGATATCTCCTGCAGAAAGGAATTCAAGATGAAACAAAAACACCGCACCACGGCGCTCCTCGCCGCTTGTCTTCTGCTCGCCTCGGTCGTGATGATCTTCGGCGGGTGCGCCTTTCTTCAAACAGGCGCTGATGACATCGACCCGATTCTGGACCCCAACACGGCTGAAATGATTTCGGATAAGGTACTCTTTTCTTCGGATGTTAAGGAAGTTACAATTCGAGTAGAATTCTGTTTCGTTAATTTTAATTTAGATACCGAAGAAGATCCTGCTCTTGTCCTGCTTTTATACGATCCGCGGCAGATGACGGAAGTGCTTCGTTTACGTCAAATTGACGCGATTCCCAAAGAGGATTACGACGTTTACACAGAAGGCGGACTTCCTGACACGAAAATACGCGTTGACATTTCCATTCCTCGGGAATATTTTCGCGCGAAAAAAGGCGGCGAGATCTACATTGGCGCCGGGATAGGAAGCAACTTTACCGTGAACCCCTCGAAACATCAGAACCCTCATCCGTTCGGTCTGCCGTACGAACTGCGCGATGATCAAATCGTATTGCTCAAAGAGTATAGCACAGGAACGATCGGCGGACCGGTGGCAAACGCGTATCATTACCGCTATTTACGGTCTATCGGATTAACCCCCAATGATATCATATATAACTAAAGGAGAAAAAACAAGAAATGAAAAAGTTTTTGCTTATTTTATTGTCTCTTCTGACCGCTCTTGTTCTATCGACTATAGTATCCTTTGCGGTCGAATCGCCTCAAGATACTACACGACATTCTACGGACTTCCTGAGCGATCATGAGTTTTCACATAATCTCAACATGAATTCTACAACGGTGCGCTTTGAAAGTGGCGAAACGATCTCTATTCTTTGCGGGCTGAATTTTGACGATTCGATTCAAAGTTATCAAGCAAGCGAATCCGGATTGCATATCACGTCAGCCGCTATTTCGGATGATGAAATCAACGTGTCCTTATCCTTTGATACGAACGCCCTGTTGCACGAGATCGAAATTCAATGTGTCACAGCGCATAGCGAGAGCGTTTCCCTCTGCATTTATGCAATACAAACCGATCGCGGAATCTTCATCAGCCCGATCTCCTATCAGGAAGCGCAGGTGAACTATCTCGCCGATATGTTTGCCGAAAATGAAATTACATGGGAAGAATGTGAAATACTTTTATCGCAGCTTTATCAAACCGGCTCCTTCGATCTGACTACGCTTCTTCAGCCGGCTTCCGGATCCATCGGAGGAGAAAACGAGATCACATCTAACGTTTCCGCTTCCATCTCCGGAACCTTGCAATGGTATGATGAATACTATATCGGCGATCCGGGCGATACGCCGGAGCAGCATCTTCATCCGATCCGACGCACATTGATCAAACTGTTTCGGACAGGAGGACTATTTGCAATTTCAGAAACAATTTCGGAAAATGACGGTACTTTTGAATTCCATTTCAATGCCAATACCGATTATACGTATTATGTCAGAGTTTATACCGGAGATCAAAATGCAAAAGTATGTAATGAAGTTTTATTTGATGATTATTATTATGATTATCATGCGGACATTCCGGTTTCTTTCAACGCAAGCCATGCTGCCGTTTGCGATTTTGTTGCAACGATGGGAAACGCCGATAATTCTTACTTCACGCAAACGCAGGCGTCCGGAACAATGGGACGAGCGTTTCAAATTTCGCAAGCGATCCTATACGCCCGCGACTTCGCCGATCTTATGATGGGAAGCAACAGTCCCTCCGATATGAGAGTGGTTTATCCGCATACACCAACCGGATCGGAAGGAGAAGCATTTTATCGACGATCAGAAAAGAAAATAAGAATTGCCGGTGTAAATAGCGGTGATCCGAAGAATTACGCTTCATGGGATATGCTGATGCATGAATACGGACACCATATTTCACATGAATTAGGGACGATTGATACGATTGCTTCTGGATATAACCATGCATGGAACGAGAATACAATTGATACTCATGGAAAACAAATTGGCAGTGCACTGGCTTGGAAAGAAGCATGGCCTACGATTTTCGGCGCGATTGCGCAGCAAAAATACAACAATATATTGACAAACATTAGGACGATTGGCGACAACAGATATGACGCATACAATTTTTCCTCTGGTTTTTCTTATGAAAATGGGTGTAAGACTCTGGGAGAGGGCTGCGAAAGTTCTATCATGGCGATTTTATGGGACATTTTTGATGATACCGAATCAGAAATCGTAGGACCATTTAATGGAACAAATATCGAAGATAAAATTCATCTTTCTTATCAGCAATGGTGGAATATCACAACGATATCCGGAACATATACTTTTTCGGATTTTGCAAATCATTTTTACAGCACCTATCCGCAATACAAAGAAAATTTCAATCAACTTCTCACATATTATAAGATGGCGTCTTGGCCGCATGCCATCAATCTTGACGATTTACAGACGATTCCGACGTTTTCTTGGAATCCGCAGGGAGGATCGACCACTTATCCCAATAACAGATTTGATTTATATGTCGAAAAAACCAACGGAACGCTCCTCTTCAGCAAAACAGGATTGACAACGCCTTCGTATACGCCGACAACGGCGGAAGCAAATCTGTTGCTCTCCGATTATGAAAACGGATTTCAGTGGTACGTTTCCGCAACGCAGGTGGATACAACCGGAAATGCAGACACGACCGGACCTTATATTTCCGCTATGCAAGCGGAAGTCCTTCCCCCGCTGACGGAATTAACGGTCGCAACAAGCGTTATCGATACGATCACGTCAGACACGCCATATCGGTGGTATCGTTTTACTTCGCCGATCCCGGGCAACTTCACTTTTTATACAACATATACCGACAGTTCGCTGGACACGATCGGTCAGTTGTTCAACACCCCCGTTTTCGGTACATCAACATCCGGAATGATCGCCTCAAACGATGACGGAGGATCGGCGCACAATTTCAGCATTACGCAATATATATTGGGGATCCATACCGTCTATTTGCGCGTAAAATCCTATGCATCTGCGACAGGTTCTTATGAATTGCACGTAAAGTGCGAGCATACGCATGAATACAATCTGGATTGTACCAATTATGATGCGACCTATCACAGAGGATTTTGTTCTTGCGGCGCAAGTCAACTGGTCGCGCACAACTGGATGCAGGTCGGCGCTCATCGCTGGCAATGCGTGGACTGCGGACGGACGAGCTATACCGATCCGCTTTCGCTGAATCTGCCGGAGGGACTTCCCGAAATTCCGGACGCGATCCTGCCGAAGGCAGAATGGGCGAGAGCCGTTTCCTGATTCCGGAACGCAAAAAAGATTTCGCCGGGCAGATGCCCGGCGAAGAGAAAAATTTCTGATGGATGAGAAAAACTTCTGATTCAGATAGATTCCTTTTACGCCTGCAAACGGAACCGTTTGCAGGCGTTTTGATTTTGCGCGGGGGTCTCCCGGATCAGGAGAGGACGGCGCGATCGCTGACAAATTCGTCGCCGGACGCCTTCGTGAACAGTGCGAGCAGATCCGGGACGGTCAGCCGGTTTTTCTCCTCACCGCGGATATCGAGGATGACCTTTCCTTCGTGCAGCATGATGAGCCGGTCGCCGTAGCGGATCGCGTCACGCATATTATGCGTGATCATCAGGGTGGTGAGGCGATGCTCGCGGACGATCTTCTCGGTGATCTGCATGACCTTTGCGGCGGTTTTCGGATCGAGGGCGGCGGTATGCTCGTCGAGGAGCAGGAGTTTCGGCTTTTCGAGCGTTGCCATCAGGAGGGTGAGCGCCTGCCGCTGGCCGCCGGAGAGCGTTCCGACCTTTGCCGAGAGCCGGGTTTCGAGGCCGAGGCCGAGCTCGGCGAGCAGTTTGCGGTACTCTTCCCTTTCCTCGCGGCGGATGCCGGGGCGCAGGGTGCGCGGTTTTCCGCGGCGCGCGGCGAGCGCGAGGTTTTCCTCGATCTGCATCCCGGCGGCCGTACCGGTCATCGGATCCTGATAGACACGGCCGAGGTATTTGGCGCGCTTGTGTTCGGGCAGGGCGGTGATGTCCTCGCCGTCGAGCAGAATTCTGCCGGAGTCGGGGCGGAAGCTGCCGCAGATCGCGTTCTGCATCGTGCTTTTTCCGGCGCCGTTGCCGCCGATGACAGTGACGAATTCGCCCTCCGCGACCGTGAGGCAGAGATCGTTCAGCGCGATCTTTTCATCCACCGTTCCGGCGTTGAAGATCTTCGTCAGGTGCTGAAGTTCGAGCATCATGTGCCGCCTCCCTTCCCGGTTTTCGCGGACGTTTTTTTGCGGAAGAATTTGTTTTTCAGATAGGGCGCGCCGAGGAACACCGCCACGACGACCGCCGAGAACATCTTCAGAAGGTTGGTATCGAATCCGACGAAGATGACGACCTGATAGACGAGATAGTAGACGATCGCGCCGGCGAGAACGCCCGCGAGGCTGAGCGCGAAATTTTGCGGAAGTCTGCGCACGAGCGCGCTCCCGATGACGACGGCGGCCAGCCCGATGACCACGGCGCCGCGCCCCATATTGACGTCGGCGAAGCCCTGATATTGCGCGAGGAGCGCGCCTGCCAATGCGACGATGCCGTTGGAGAGCGAGATGCCGACGATCTTGCAGAGGTCGGTATTGATCCCCTGCGCGCGGCTCATGACGGGGTTGGATCCGGTCGCCCGGATCGCGGCGCCGAACTCGGTTCCGAAGAAGAGATACAGCAGGGCGATCAGCACGGCGCAGAAGAGCGCGAGGACGAGAAGCGCTGACGGAATATCCGAGAGGCTGAGCAGGATATGACTCGTGCGGACCGAGAGTCCGACGTTGGATTTTCCGCCGAGGATCAGCAGGTTGACCGACCAGAGCGCCATCTGGGTGAGAATGCCCGAAAGGATGGCGGGGATGCCGAGGGCGACGTGCAGAAGCCCGGTGACGATCCCGGCGATGGCGCCGGCGAGCGCAGCGCAGAGGACGGCGATCAGCGGATGAACGCCCGACAGGATCATGACCGCCGCGACGCAGGCGCCGGTGCAGAGCGTGCCGTCCACCGTCAGATCGGCGACGTCGAGGATCTTATAGGTGAGGTAGACGCCGATCGCCATGATCCCCCAGACCAGCCCCTGCGCGATCGCGCCGGGCAGAGATGCGAGTAGTGCCATAAGAATGCCTTTCTGTGAGATGGAATCCGGGATCAGTTTCGATTTTCGCCGAGAGACTCATAGCCTTCGGGCGGAGTGACGCCGAGCAGCGAGCAGATCCCGGGATTGTATTTTTTCGTGGTCGCGGCGGCGTAGGCGATCGGGAGTTCGGAGACCTTCGCCTCTCCGGTCAGGACCTTGGCGGCCATCTCGCCGGTCTTATAGCCGAGGTCGTAATAGCTGATCGAAAGGGTGGCGACGCCGCAGCTGCGGCAGATGCCCTCTTCTCCGGCGATGACCGGGATCTTCTTGTCCTTGACGATCGCGCCGATGGATTCGGCGCAGTTGGCGGCGGTATTATCGGTCGGGATATAGAGCGCGTCGCATTCGGCGCAGGCGCGGTTCAGGACCGCCGCGATATCGTTCGAATCGGTGAAGGTATAGTCGGCGACGAGGCAGCCGTGCGCTTCGAGATATTCTCTGACCGCCTTCGCCTGAAATGCCGAGTTGGACTCCGCCGAGCAGTAGATCAGACCGATATCCTCCGCGTCGGGAACGAGGTCGAGGATCATCTGCGCCTGCTGATCGAGCGGCGCGAGATCGGAGGTGCCGGAAATATTGCCGCCGACGGTGCCGCCGAAGTTCTTGATGCCGAGCGCGTCCGCGTAGTCGGTGACCGACGTGCCGAGGATCGGGATCGAGGTCGTCGCGTTTGCCGCCGCCTGAAGCGCGGGGGTGGCGTTCGCCAGGATCAGGTCGACCTTTTTCGAGACGAACGAGTTGACGATGGTGACGCAGGTGCCGCTGTCGCCCTGCGCGTTCTGTTCGTCGAAGGTCACCTTGTCGCCGAGCGCCTTCGTCAGCGCGTCCTTGAAGCCCTGCGTCGCCGCGTCGAGCGCGGGATGCTGAATGAGCTGGCAGATACCGACGGTGTAGCTGCCGTCGTCTTTCTTGCCGCAGGAGGCGAGCGAGAGAGCCGAGAGCAGAAGCAGCGAGAGCGCGAGGGTAAGCGAGAGCAGGGATCTTACGAGTTTCATTTTGAGTTCCTCCGTTTTTGTTTTTCGATTTTCGCTTTTGCATCGGGCGGTCCGGCGAAGGGGACGCTCCCCGCACGGCGGTTCCGGAAAAACAAAAACACCGTGCGGATTTGCGATCCACACGGGTTATCTCACATAAAATATGCCCGGCCTGTGCCGGAACTTCCGAAAAAGAAGCCGAATCCGTTTTTTTGCATCACAAATCACTCTTACTATTTACCGGGGTAAAATAGTAAAAGTAAAATCGATCTGCATAAACGAGAGTAGACTTCATTTACGGCGTCCTTTCCAAAATTGATGGCAACAGTATAGCACGCTTTTTTGCGCTTGTCAAGAGGTTTTTTGAAAAAATATTCGG
>CADBPA010000194.1 GCA_902796505.1 uncultured Ruminococcus sp. | reverse complement strand
TGATCCGCCCGAGCGGATCGGTGCCTGAGGTGTTGACGTGGTCCTGTCTCATCAGGACGGTGACCGTCTCGCCGGGATGGGCGGCGGCGAGATAGGCCCTCGCCTCGTGGATGGCTTTCGCCCAAGTCTCTTGCGCCGAGAGGAATTCTCCGTCGGTGAAGAGGGCGAAGGGCGCGCTTTCGCTTTCCTCGGGGATGACGCCGTACTCGGTGGCGGTCCCTTCGGAGTCAGCCGCGGCGGTAAACGCAAGCACGCATACCGCGCACAGGGCGCAGAGGAGGACGAAAAGCGCTGAAAAACGGAATCTGGTTTTCATAGTTTTCTCCTTTTATGTAAATTTTATGGGATCCCATTCAAAATTTCCGCCGCTTCGGGCGCTCTTTCGGAAAGCGCCGGAAAGCAGGTCGTCCCGACCCCCGTTTTCCGGGGATCGGGCGCAAAAATTATTGGGTTTGGTAAACGGCGGTGATCTTCGCGCCGTCCTTTTCGTAGCCGAGGGTGAGCGAGAGGATCTTTCCGTCGCTGTGCGTGAGCGAGACGGTCATATTCTCCGCGCCGTCGACGCCGCAAAAGGTCTTCGCGTTTTTCACCTTCGCCGAGAAACTCCCCTCGGACTCCTTCGCCTCCGAGAAATTGCCCTCGGAAAAATCGAATCCGGCGAAGGAGGGGCTGCCGAGCGGTATGTTCGGCTCATCGCCGTCTGCGGCGACGGTTTTGCCCGACGCGTCGATCGTCCGGCTGCCCCGATGGGTGACGACGCGGTCGCCGAGCGGCGCGGGGGACGCAAGATCGTAGGTCGCAAGCGACTCATAGGTATAGTCGATCTTCACGCCGGAGTCGGTCTTTGCAAAATCATACCGGGCGGCGAGCGTTTCCCCCGAAACGACGGTCGTCAGCGAGAGCGAGAGCCGCTCAACATCCTCGGACCTGTGCTCGTTCAGCCGCTCGTATACCGTCGGCTCGCTGTCGCCGCCGAAGCAGGCGGTGAGCGAGAGCAGAAGCGCGATGCAAAGCAGGAGCGGGATAAGAATTTTTTTCATGTCCGTTTCCTCCGATCAGATGAATTTTCTGCGAAGCAGGAAGGTCAGAGCCGCCGCGGCGGTCAGCGCGCCGGAGGCGGTCAGAAGCGCGCGCACGACGTCCTCTGCGGCGGTATCCGCCTTTTCGTTCACAGCGTTCGCCTCGGCGTTGTACGCCTCCATGGCGGAAAGAAGCTTTGCGTAATCCTCGCCGGCGCGGCGGCGTTCGGCGTCGGTCAGGGCAAGGTAGGCTCCGACGGCGCGGTCGATCGCGGCGCTTCTTTCGGCAAGCGTTGCCGCTCCTGCGATCTCGCTTTCATAAGCGGCGAAGAATTCCACCGGGACGAAGGCGATCTCGCGGCTTTCGGTCTCGCCGCAGCGCCGGCAGGTCCGCACCTCCAGCCCCGGCTCGTCGGCGGTCGCTTCGCGCATCGTCTGCCATTGCCCGAAGGAATGGCCGAGCGGGGCGGTCTCGTTTGCGACGTAGCTGTCGTCACAGCGCGAGCAGGTATAGCGCGTAAATCCGCCCTCGGTGCAGGTCGGAAGGATGAATTCCGCCGTATAGTCGTGGCCGAGCGGGGACGTCTCGTCCGCCGTGTAAACGTCGTCGCAGCGCGAGCAGGAATAGGTGGTATAGCCGCCCTCGGTGCAGGTCGGCGGCGTAACGGCGGCGATATAGTCGTGGCCGAGCGCCGGAATCTGCCGATAGGTCGATTCTCCGCAGCGTTCGCAGCGGTCGTACTCCGCAAAGCCTGCTTCGGTGCAGGTCGGCAGTTTTTCGTCATAGTGGACGAACGCGTGTCCTTTTGCCGGGATCTCGCGGGACTCGGTGCGCCCGGGATCGTTGACGTTCACGCGGATCTCTTCGCCGGCTTCGGTGCATCCGGCGGGAGTCTTTTCCTCCCACTCGCCGAACGCCAGCTCGACCATCGCGTATCCGTCGCCGACCTTCGCAAAGTAGACGGTCTCACCGTTCTCCGCCATCATATCCTGTGCGGTCGGGAGAAGATTTGCGGTCGGGTAGCCAAAGTCGCCTGCGCTGAAGGTCAGCCGGTCGTTTTCATCCCCGGTAAAGAGGGTGAAGGCGCCGCCCTCTGCGATCAGGAATCTGCCGCCCGCAATGCGGATCTCCGCCGCCACGCCGTTCGGCGTATCGGCAAAGGCGAAGAGCGTGTAGGGATCGGAAACCGCGCGCAGATCGAAGGTGCAGTCGGTGAAGGTCATCCGGAGATCGTCGCGGCTCGCGGTCGATCCGTTGTCGTTCCACGCAAAGAAAAGTTTGGAG
>CADBPA010000193.1 GCA_902796505.1 uncultured Ruminococcus sp. | reverse complement strand
TGCCGAGGTTTCTGCGCGAAACGCTTTGTCCCGCCCGCACGCGTCTGCCGTCCAGCATCAGAACGCCGTCGGTGGAGGCGGGGAGCGAGAGGACACGGATCCCTTTGAGCGAAGATACGCAAAGGGCGCGCTTAAAATCCGCTTCGGAAAAGGTGATCGTCTCACCGAGGAGCGCCGACCGGATCATCGTCACGCCGTGGGAGATCACCGCCGCGCCGGATCCGATTCCGCCTGCCGACGCCGTGGCGGAGACAAAAGAGGAAAGCACCGCCGTCAGAACGCAGAGCAGGAGCAGCGCCGCCGTGCGGCGGCATTTGTTTTTTCGATTGCTGTTCATAGTTACCCTTCCTTTTTGAAAAAATGTTTTGGCTTTCCTATTTTTCCCGTTGCATCCTCAAATATGCGTATCGGTCGTCGCCGTATGGAAAATCTTTTGCGCCTCTTGACAAGCCGTCCCGAATCGGGTATAATACAAGTATAAATACATCTAAAACTATATTCGGGAAGAATCTACGGATATTTTTGAAAAGAAAGGCAATCGTATGCGTTTTTGTCACCACGCGGAAGTTCGCCGTTTTTGGTTTGTCTTGCTTGCGATTTTCATCGTGTTTTCGCTGATTTCCTGCAAAAAACCGGAAGAAGAGCCGCAAAAACAGCCTGCCTCCGAGACGGGGGATCCCGTTTTCGGGGATTATACCTACGCCGAGCGGGAGGACGGGAGTCTGATCATTACCGGATACCTCGGTTCCGGGGGCGCGATCCGGCTGCCTTCCGCGATCTCCGGAAAGAGCGTTACCGCCGTGGCGGAAAACGTCTTTTTGCGCAATTCTTCGCTGACCTCGGTCGAACTCGGCGTTTTTTTACGCGAGATCGGGGAAGGCGCGTTTGCCGGATGTACTTCGCTTGAGCGGATCACCGGCGCGCCGGGGCTTACTCTCATCGGGGATTATGCCTTTTCCGGTGACTCCGTTCTGCTTTCCATCCCCGCTTTCCGGTCGGTCAAGACGATTGGCAGTTATGCTTTTGCGGATTGCGGAATGCTTGCGCAATTGCCGTCTGCCGAAGGAGAAAACGGCGCACGGGTCGCCTCTTTCGTTGAATCCATCGGGGAAGGCGCTTTCCGTAATTGCGCGAGTCTCACGTCGCTTCCGGCGTTTTCTTCGCTGGTTTCGGTGGGAGACGCGGCGTTCTACGGATGCACAGGCCTTCTTTCCGCCGATTTCGGACCGGCTCTGCAAACCCTCGGCGCGCAAGCGCTGCGCGCTTGTTCTTCGCTGGAAAACATCGCGCTTGGGAAAAACGTTTCCTCCATCGGAGAACTTGCCTTTGACGGCTGCACCTCGCTCGCGTCGCTTACCGTGGAGGAAGGGAATCTCCGCTATTCGACCGCGAGCGGCGCTCTGATCGATCTTTCGGAGCATCTCCTGATCCTTCTGCCGCGTTTCGGCGGTCAAACCGAATATGAGGTTCCCGACGGCGTGACCGAAATCGGATACGGCGCGCTGATGGATAACGATACGCTCGAGACGGTCACTCTTCCCGAAAGCGTAAAGAAGATCGGCACCTACGCTTTTTATCGCTGTACCGCGCTGAAAACGCTGAATATTCCGTCCGGCATCGAGCAGATCGGAGGAAACGCTTTTTACTCTACGCCGTGGATCGGCGGGCTGACCTCCGAATTCACGGTCGTCGGCGACGGCATTCTCATCCGCTACTGTCCGCAAAAGGTCGAGCGGGTGCTCGTGGAAACGACGAACGCTTCGCTCGTCTACCGCACCGTGATCGTCGGCGGAGAAGAGCAGAGACGGCTTTCCGGCGTTTCGGTCAGAGTACCGGACGGCGTGCGCGCGATCGCTTCGGCGTTCGTGGACTGCTACGACGTGCTTGCAGTAGAACTTCCCGAGAGTCTGGAATCGCTCTCCGACTTCGCCTTCTGGCACGCGACCTTCCTCGAATCGGTCGCTTTTACCGGAGAAAACCTTCACACGATCGGCGCCTCCGCCTTTGAGTCTTGTACGCAGCTGACCGCGATGAACCTTCCGGAAGGGGTGCGCTCCATCGGACTGAACGCCTTCCGCGGATGCTCCGCGATGCAGTCTGCCTCGATCCCGTCCTCGCTTGCCTCGATCCCGGATTACGCTTTTGCCGACTGCACCGGTCTTTCGGATCTGCGTCTTCCGACCGGGCTTCGCTCCATCGGGATCTACTCGTTCGCCAATAACTATTCGCTCCGCACGGTCTCGCTTCCTGCCGATCTCTCTGAAATCGGCGCGTACGCTTTTGCCGGAAGCGGGCTTACGGAATTTACTTTTCCCGACGGCGTGAGCAAAGCCGGGGAAGGGATCCTGCATTCCTGCTCCTCTCTTGCGAAGGTCGCTTTCGGAAAAGGAATTTCGACTATTCCGTCCGCCGTTTGCGTGGACTGCGTCGATCTCTCCTCTGTTCTGATCCCGGACGGATATACCGCGATCGGCAACGACGCCTTTTTTGGATGTTCCGCCATCGGGCGGGTGGATCTGCCGGCAAGCGTTACGGTGATCGGCGACTACGCTTTTCATTCCTGCGCTAGCCTCGCTTCGCTCACGGCGCCCGGCGTCGTCCGCGTCGGCTCTTACGCTTTCTTCTCGGATCCTTTGCTGATCTATACCTTCCCGGCGAGCCTTCGCAATATCGGCGGTTATGCGTTCAGCGGATGTCATGCCCTTCCGGATCAGGATTTTTCCGGTATTCTTACGATCGGCGTCAATTCCTTCTTCAATTGTAAAAAACTCTCCCGCGTCGACCTGTCGGCGCTGATCTGCGATCTTCCGAACGGCGCGTTCGGCGGATGTGACAGACTCTCCTCCGTTACTCTCCCCGACCGTATGGAGTCCATCGGAGACAACGCTTTTCTCAACGCCGTATCGCTTGAAAAAATCGTTCTGCCGCGCTCGCTGAAAAAGATCGGAAAAGCCGCCTTTGCCGGAAGCGTGATCCGGGATGTTCTCTGGAATCTCGAACTTGAAGAAATTGGGGAGCAGGCGTTCTATTACTGCTATGAGATCGATCATATCGCTCTTCCGGATTCTGTTGTCTCGGTCGGCGATTCGGCGTTTGAATACTGCCCGTCGCTCGTTTCGGTCAGCATGGGCGACCGGGTGGAAACGCTCGGTGTCAACTGCTTCCGCGAGGGCTACTCGCTCTCCTCCGTCCGCCTCTCCGAAGCGCTGACGGCGATCCCGGCTGAGTGCTTCTCGCTCTGCTCGGATCTGCAAAAGATCACGCTTCCGGACAGCGTGACCGAGATCGGCGCCTCGGCGTTCAGCGAATGCACGTCTCTCGCATCGGTCTCCTTCGGCGCAGGAATGCGCAAGATCGGCTCTTCGGCGTTTGGCTCCTGCACCGCGCTGATCAAAGCCGAAATGCGCAGTACGCGTGAAAACGCCCTCTATTACGTTGACGTCGGTCTCGGAAACGATCCTCTGATCGCCGCTTATGAAGCAGGGAAGAACCGATGATCCGCGATCCTTCTTTTTCGGAGCGCCTCCGTGTTCCGGCGGACGACCTTGCCTTTGATCTTGCCCGCGCTCGCGTTCTGGCGGAAGAGACGGAGGAGGGAGGAATCGGCAGACTTTCGGAAAAAAGCGCTTCACCGCATCCTGAAACTCTGGTTTGAGCCGGACGAGCGGATGCATGAGGTAAAAACGCTCGGCTCGGTCGCCGACGTCAGAAATTCCGAAGGCGTGACCGAGATCCAGACGAGGTCGCTTGCGCGGCTCGCCCCGAAACTTGAAAAATTTCTTCCCGAAGTACCGGTCCGCGTGGTCTATCCGCTGCCGTATACCAAGATCCTGCATTGGGTATCTCCCGAAACCGGGGAGATCTCCGAAGGGCGCAAAAGCCCCAAAAAGGCGACGGTCTACGACGCGCTGTATGAATTGTACAATCTGCGGCCGTTCCTCGCTCATCCGAATTTTACGCTGATGCTCGCTTTTCTTCACGTCGAGGAATATCGTTTTCGTAGCGGGCGCGGCAAGGATAAAAAACATTGGTCCACCCGGATGGAGCGCATCCCGAATCGCGTGGAAAAACTTTTGGCGTTTCAAAAGCCTTCCGATTATTTCGCCTTCCTTCCCGACGGACTGCCGTCTGTCTTTACCCGCCCGATGTATACCTCCGCCGTCAGCCCCGGATTCCGCTATGCCTTCAGTGGGATCTCGATCCTTCAATCGCTCGGTCTGATCGAAGAATGCGGCAAGCTCGGGCGAGCCAAAGCCTACAAAATCAAAGAATCCGAAAGCGACCGCTCATGATCCAGACAGAATTTACCCTCCCCATCGGGCAGACGCCGGATTTTCCCGGTATGATCTCTTCCGTGCTTCCCGTCGCGCCCTCCGACGTGATCTTTACCGAGATCCGCAAGAAGGCGCTTCTTCTGCGTGATGGAGAGGCGTTTTACCGCTACACGGTCGCCTTCTTTTTGCCGATGGAGCGCGAAGAATATCTTTTGCGTTTTCGTAAAAAATGCAGAAGAGCAGAGTCGCTGGAACTGACTCCGCCTCTTCCGAAAAAAGAAAAAATCCCCCCGGAGTCTCTTCCTACGGTGGTGATCGGCGCAGGGCCGTGCGGTCTTTTCGCCGCGCTTCTGCTTGCTGAGGCAGGGCTTTGTCCGGTCGTGATCGAGCGCGGACTTGCGGTGGAAGAGCGGCAGAGATCGGTTGCCGCTTTTGATCGCGGCGGTGAACTCGATCCCGACAGCAATATTCAATTCGGTGAAGGCGGCGCAGGCGCATTTTCGGACGGAAAACTCAAAACCGGCTCGCCGGATCGATGGAATCACAAAGTACTCTCGGAATTTGTCAAAGCCGGCGCACCGGAAGAGATCCTCTATACCGTCGGCGCACATCTCGGGACCGATCGACTTCCCGGTTACGTCCGCGCGATCCGCGAAAAGATCCGCTCGCTCGGAGGCAGTTTTCGATATGAGACGAAACTTTCCGGCGTTGCCGCGCCGGAAGGGAAGCTGCGCGCGCTGATTTGCGAAAGCCAGGGCGAACGATTTGAGATCCCGACGAATACGGCGATCCTTGCCGTCGGGCATAGCGCGCGCGATACTTATGAAATGCTTCTGCGTTCGGGTGTCGCCATGGAGGCGCGCGGCTTCGGCATCGGCGTCCGGATCGAACATCCCCAATCGCTGATCGATCGTTTGATTTATCCGGATACGAGCCTTGCGAGTTCCCTCGGCGCGGCGAGTTATCACCTCGTCACGCATCTTCCGAACGGACGGAGCGTGTATAGTTTTTGTATGTGTCCCGGCGGCGAGGTCGTTGCCGCGGCGAGCGAAACAGGCGGCGTCGTGACCAACGGAATGAGCCGCTTTCTCCGGGACGGCGAGAACGCCAATGCCGCGCATCTCGTCTCTTTTACTCCGGAGGATTTCGGATCGGATTCTCCTCTTGCCGGGATCGAGCTGCAGCGGCGGATCGAACGGGCGGCGTTCCGCCTCGGCGGAGAAAGCTACGCCGCTCCGGCGATGCCGCTCGGCGATTTCCTTTCGGGAAAGCGTCCGTCTGCCGGCAGTCTGCAAAATTCGCCCGTCCGTCCGACCTATCCGCGCGGCGTTGTCCCGGCGAGTCTCGAAGAATATCTTCCGCCGTTTGCCGCGGAGACGCTTCGCGCCGGTATCCGCGATTTTGACGCGTGGATGCCCGGCTTTGCCGATCCCGGCGCGATTCTGACCGGGCCGGAAACCCGCTCTACCTCCCCGGTGCGTATTCTTCGCTCTCCGGAATACGTCTCCTCGGTCGAAGGCCTTTATCCGGCAGGCGAAGGCGCGGGGTACGCCGGAGGGATCGTCTCGTCTGCAGCGGACGGTCTGCGCGCCGCCTGCGCGCTTCTGTCTTCGCTTGCTTAATTCGGTTTTTGATTCGCCGGGCCTCTTCGCCCGGCGCTTTTCTTTTGAAAAAAAGCCGAAAAAAAGAGCGCGAATCGCGCTCTTTTTTGTCATCAGAAATCAAACTCGTCGCGGAAGAAACCGCGCGTGTCGGCAAAGCGATATCCGTCGGTCATAACGGTGAATCGGATATACGGCGCTTCGTCACGGATCGGTGCGGTCGCTTCGGCGATCTTTCCGCCTTTTTCGGCATAAAATGCAAACGGTTGTTTACTTCCGTCGTGCATAATGATCACGTCGGCGGGAGAGCAATGAATGCGCGCCACCCCTTCGCTGACTGAAACTTCGTAGATTTCCGGTCCCATCGTGGAGTAGAAATCGCCCTTTTCCAATGCGCGGATCACGCTTTCGTAGGAGAGATCGTCGGCAAGGATCTGCGTCGCTCCGCCGAAAGAATCCGACTTCGGACTGCCGAACGGTTCCTTGTTGTGGTTATCGTCCGCCGAATGGCAGGCGATGCGTGTTCCGCGGCGAAGGAGAGCGTCATAGATCTGACCGTTGTATTCGAGGCGGTTTTGCAGAAAACTCGAATAGTTGCACATCTCCATCGAGAAAAATCCCCGATATCCCATGATGTCGCTCATATCTTCCAGCGACCAGTACGGGTGATTGTACGCGGCGAGATAGCCGTTTTCTTTCGCAACTTCGATAAAGCGGTTGACGTATCCCGGCGTATAGCGTCTCTTTTCCTTCGGACCGAGCTTGACCGCTCGGTCGAGCTCCTCATCGGGCATGTATTTGATGCATTCTCTCGCATAGCCGACGATCGCCGTATTGTGCGGATCCTTGGCGAGGAGATTGATGTGAATTTCCGGATTGAATTTATCGTAGAGGTTGTTGAAATCCGGGCGAATATACGCCTCGTATCCGGTCAGCATCAGAAAATCTTCGTCCGAAAGATCCGAATGATCGAAGGGATGCTCATGGTCGGTGATGGCGAGGATGCTGTAGCCGTGGTCTTTGTAGGCGGCTTTCAGCTGCTCCGGAGTGAGTTTTCCGTCCGAGAGGACCGAGTGACAGTGCAGATTCGCCTTGAATTGCCGTTTTTGGGGAGAGATCAGATACTTCATCAGAACGCCCATTCTCCCTTCCGGAAGATCGGGATCTCCTTGCCGTCTTCCGTGATACCGGTGATATCAAGATCTTCGTTACCGATCATAAAATCCACGTGAACGAGCGAATCGTTGATGCCCATTTTGTGCGTATCTTCTTCGCTGCGCGTCTCAAAACCGGGAAGCACTTCGGGGAATCCGCGGCCGAGCGCGAGATGGCAGGCGGCGTTTTCGTCGTAAAGAGTATTATAGAAGAGAACGCCGGAGTTGCGGATCGGAGAGGTGAAGGGAACGAGCGCGCATTCGCCGAGTTTTGCCGCGCCTTCGTCCATCGCAAGAATATCGCGCAGGACCTGCTCGCCGGTCTCGGCGCCGCAGTCCACGACCTTTCCTCCCTCAAACTTCAGCCAGAAATGATCCACGAGCTGGCCGTTGTGCGAAAGCGGGAGAGAAGAGTGCACGACACCCTCCGCCACACCGGACATCGGAGAAGTGAAGACCTCCTCGGAGGGAATGTTCGGATTGAAGGAAAGCCCCTCGATTGTATCTTCTTTTCCGGCGCAGAACCGCGCGCCGGGGATGAGACCAACGCAAAAGTCGGTTCCGTTCTTTGATTTGTAAACCAGCTTTGAGAGATGAAGATCGGTCAGATATTTGCATCTCGCGGCAAGGTCGGCGTTGTGTTCTTCCCACGCTTTGACCGGATCGTCGGTCACACGCGCGGTGGTCAGGATGGCTTCCCAAAGTTTTTCCATGGCGACGTTCACGCGGTCGTTCGGAAAGACCTTTTTTGCCCAATCTTTTCCGGGAACGCCGGCGATGCACCATTGATACCTGTTTTCCATGCGGCTGCGGTAGGGTTTCGTCGCCTTCGAGCGTGCGCGCATCATGCGCAGAAGTTTTTTCTGGTCGATTCCGGCAAGACCGTCGGGATCTTCGGAGGTCAGATAAAGCATGCAGGGGAGAGCGGTCGCACGGTGTTCCAGCCGCGCAAGCTCCCATTCTTCGATCTTTTCGAGCGTTTTGAGTTTCTGATAGCGGACGTGCAGCTTCGTCAGCGGAGAGTAGCCCCAATCAACGATGACCTTGCCGGCACCCGCTTTGTAGCATTCTTCCACGACCGTTTTTACAAATTCCGGCTGATCAAGATCCGCCCGGATGACGACCTCCTGCCCCTTTTGAATATTCAAGCCGGAGACGGCAAGAAGATGAGCGTATTTTCTGAGTCTTGTTTTTTGCATTTTATCTCTCCTTTATTCTTGTTTTTCTTTGTTTTTTACCATAATAGTACGAATTTCGACCGATCAGATCTTCCGGAGAACCTCAAGGAGAAAATCGTAAACTCTCGCGGTGGAGGAGATGGAAAGATGTTCTTCCGTCGTGTGAATGTCGAAGTTGTCAGGACCGAGCGAAATGCAGTCGAGTCCTTCGACGTGATCCGAGAAGATACCGCATTCCAGTCCCGCGTGAATGGTCATGACTACCGGATCTTTTCCGTAGAGATCGCGGTAGACGGAACAGCAGACGTCGCGTAGATGGGAGTCCTTGCGATACTCCCACGCCGGATAATCGCCCCGCGTGGAGATCTCCGCTCCCGCGGCTTTCGCGATCGCCGTGACGCGGGCGAGCAGTTTTTCTTTCTCGACGCGCTTCGCCGAGCGGAGCGAGAAGGAGAGCGACGCCTCTTTTTCGCCGAGTTTCAGAATTCCGAGATTGAGCGAGGTTTCGACGAGGCCGGGCATCTCCTTGCTCATCGCCACCACGCCGGACGGTTCATCCCGGATGAGATCGAGAAGTTTTGCGGAGTCCTCCGCCGTGAGCGCCTGCGGCTCGGTTTTTTCTTCCGAGCAGACGAGCGAGAGTTCCGGCTCGGTTGGTTTGTATTTTTTTGTGATCACGTCCATCGCCGCGGCGAGCCGGATGAGTTTGTCCTCGCCGGAGAGTGCGAACATGGCGGCGAACTCGCGGGGGATGGCGTTGTCGGCGTTACCGCCCGAAAGCGCGACCAGACGCACGCCGCCGAGCATCGCAAGCAGTTCCGCGCCGACCTTGTTGGCGTTTGCGCGCCCTTTGTCGAT
>CADBPA010000192.1 GCA_902796505.1 uncultured Ruminococcus sp. | reverse complement strand
GGAGTCCTGGAAAAGACGGTCCTGGTCTATGGCCAAATGAATGAATCACCGGGAGCCCGCATGCGGGTCGCCTTGAGTGCCTTGACCATGGCCGAATATTTCCGTGACGTGGATGAACAGGATGTGCTGCTGTTCATCGATAATATCTTCCGCTTCACGCAGGCGGGCTCGGAGGTCTCGGCGCTGCTTGGGCGTATGCCCTCCGCGGTCGGCTACCAGCCGACGCTGGCGACCGAGATGGGCGCGCTTCAGGAGCGCATCACCTCGACGAAAAAAGGCTCGATCACCTCGGTGCAGGCGGTCTACGTCCCGGCGGACGACCTGACCGACCCGGCTCCGGCGACCACCTTCGCGCATCTGGACGCGACGACCGTCCTTTCGCGCTCCATCGCCTCGCTCGGACTCTACCCTGCCGTCGATCCGCTGGATTCGACCTCACGCATCCTTTCGCCGGACGTCGTCGGCATCGAGCATTACGAGACCGCGCGGGAGGTCCAGCGCATTCTGCAGCGCTACAAGGAACTGCAGGACATCATCGCCATTATGGGTATGGATGAGCTTTCCGAGGAGGATAAACTTACCGTCAGCCGCGCGAGAAAGGTTCAGCGCTTCCTCTCCCAGCCCTTCACGGTCGCCGAGCAGTACACCGGTATGCAGGGCAAATACGTCCCGATCAAAGAGACGATCCGGGGCTTCCGCGAGATCCTCGAAGGAAAGCACGACGATCTGCCCGAATCGGCGTTCCTGTTCGTCGGAACGATCGACGAGGCGGTCGAAAAAGCCAAGAAGCTCAAAGAAAACGCCTGACGCGGGGGTTCGGCCATGAAACTGTTTCATCTCACCGTCGTCACGCCGGACGGCACGAAATTTGACGAGGAGGCGCAGAGCCTCACCGTTCGCACAAGCGAGGGCGATATCCAGATCCTCGCCGGGCATATGCCCTTTTTCGGCGGTGTGGCGGTCGGGCCGTGCAAGATCACGGACCGGGACGGCAACACGCATATCGCCTCCTGCTCCGGCGGATTCCTCGCGGTCGGCAAAGACGGGGTCAATCTCGTTCCCGTCACCTTCGAGTATGCGGAGGAGATCGACCTTGTCCGGGCAAAAGCCGCGAAAGAGCGCGCGCAGAACAGCCTGAAAAGCGCAAAAAATTCGGCGGAAATCTATCTTGCCGAAGCAAAGCTGATGCGCGCTCTGAGCCGGATATCGGTCGCAGAACGCAAATAATTCTTTACAAACCGGCGTTGTATCCGCAATGCCGGCTTGCTTTTCTTCGGAACACAACCGCCGGTTGATAGAATTTACAACGGATGGTTGAACGAACTCAACGTCCGCTCTATTCCCTTCCGGCAAAAAAAGTGCTACCATAGAAGCAGAAAAGCGGCAGACGCCGCAAGAAAAGGAGAAACGACATGGCAGAAAAAGAAACACTCGGCGCGAGGATCGCGCGGCTTCGCAAAGGAAAAGAACTGACGCAGGAAGGGCTTGCCGAAAAGCTCGGCATCACGGCGCAGGCGGTCAGCAAATGGGAGAACGATCTCTCGGCACCGGACATCTCCGCCCTTCCCCTTCTCGCGGACGCGCTCGGCGTATCGGTGGACGGCCTGCTGCGCGGCGAGGAAACCGCCCCGGCGGTACGGATGCAGGGGCAGGACGGCGAGAGGAAAAATATCGACGAGATGGTCTTTCGCATCCGCGTAGACGGAAGCGAGGGAGATAAGGTATCGGTCAATCTCCCGATGGCGCTGATCGTAATGCTGCTCAAATCCGGTATCCCGCTCTCGGATATGATCCAAAGCGACGGAAGTATGAAGAAGGCGCTGGCAGGCATCGACTTCGATATGATCGTCAGGATGGTGGAGTCCGGGATGATCGGCAGGCTGGTCGAGGTCGACAGCGCGGACGGCGACCACGTCGAGATCGTGGTGGAATAAGATGAAGATCGAGATCCGAGAGGAGGGAAAACGGCGCTTTGTTTTCCGCTTCCCGAACGTCCTGATCGCCACCCGGCTGATGGCGCGCATTCTCTGCTCCGCTTCCCGAAAAAAGGAGCGGATCTCCGGCACGGACGGCTCTCTAACCGAAGAAGACCCTCTGCCCGAGACCGATCCCCGACAAAAGGAGCCGATCGCAGCTACGGCGGAAGCCCTTCCCGAAGAAAGGGGCGATCCGGAAGTCGTGGCGGAAGAAAAAAGCGCATCCCGGAGAAAGAAGACGCAGTTTTCGTTCCCGTTTGGCGCAGCACTTGCGCCGAAGGAACTGCAGAAGCTGCTCCGCTTCGCCGTCAAGATCCTGAAAGAATACAAAAAACAGCACCCGGATTGGGTACTGCTCGACGTGATAGACAGCGACGGAGACGGCGTCAAAATCAAATTTTAAGGCAAAAAGGCGGCCTCGGAGGAGGTCGCCTTTTTGAGGATCGGGCGAAGCGGTCGGATCTGCGCTTCCCTTCCGAAAAAACTTACCGGGAAAGATCGATCAGCACTGCGCGGCAGGGCGCGCCGTCCGCACCGCCGAGGTTGATCGGGGCGGCGTTCAGAAAATAGACGCCGTCCGGAACGTGGGAGAGGCGGATGCCTTCCAGCAGAACGACCTCGCGCGAAAGCAGAGCGAGGTGCGCGTTACGCGGCGAATCCTCCGGGCCGACCGTCTGCGATTCGTTCCCGATCAGATCGATCCCGGCTTCGGCAAAGACCTCCGCCGCCTCGTCCGAAACCGTCGCCTTCCCTTTGATCAGGATGCGCTTTGCCGCTTCGGGAGAGACCGCCCCGGCTTCGGCAAGGATCGCTCGCGCTCCCTGTGCCGACAGAATGCCGGAATGCTCCTTGACGAACGCCGGACCGATGAATTTTCGCAGGTCCACCCGATCGACCGTTTTGCCGCCGTCGATAAAGTGGCAGGGCGCGTCGATATGCGTGCCGTTGTGCGCACAAAGCGAAAGCGCGGTCAGATTGCACCGGTCGCCTGCGGCGATGGAAAGCAAAACCTCCCGCTTCGGCGTTGGATCGCCGGGAAAAACCACGCAGGAGAAAAGCTCCTGCGAGATGTCGTATATCTTCATATTTCCTCCGTTTTTCTCGCATCTTTCGACCGATTTCTGTTCGATTTTTGCGGGATCGGTCGAGAAAAATCGCGATATATGCAAACAATTATTTTCTTTTTTTGATCAAAATCCGAGCGAATCGTTGACCAGAATCACCCGGATCCTGCCCGGATGGCGGGAGAATCTTGTGATGAGGATCTGGCAGCAGATGGTGTCGGGAGACTTGCAGTTCATGCAAGATCCCGTCTTGCTGCAGGGCGTGGAAAGTCCGAAGCGCTGGGCGTTGATCGGAGCGGCGACGTTTCGCGCGCGCTTGATCGCCGTCTCGACGTCGGGGCAGACCTTGTTCATCCCGACGATCAGAAGCACCTCGCGCGGGCCTTGCGCAATGGCGGAAACGCGGTTGGCGTTGCCGTCGATATTGACGAGGATCCCGTCCTCGGTGATCGCGTTTGCACTCGCAAGAAAGACGTCGGCGTCGTATGCCGCCAGCATCGCGGCGCGCTTGTCGGGGATCTCGTCGCGGTCGATAAAGCGGTAATTTCCCTCTTTCAGCGCCGTGACCAGACCGATCTCGTGCGCGCTCATACAGCCGCCCATCGTCACGCTGTCGCCTTCCCGGATCAGGCTCAGGGCGATCTTCTTCGCCTCCTCGCGGTCTTTGGCGTAGTAGCCTTCCATATTCCGCGAGGCAAGTCCTTTGATCACCTTCGCGGCAAGCAGTTCGTTGCGCTTCGTAATATTTTCGTTCATATTTCACCTCATCGATCGCCGCGCAGGCGGCGAAAAATCAAAATCAATACAGATCCGGCAGCGGAAGCCGCGCTTCCGCCTCCCGCCGTGTGATCCCCGAATGCCGCGCCGCGTTTTCGTGAGATCTCTTCTTCGGAATATCAGGCAGGATCGATTCCTCCGCAAAACGGTTTTCGGCGCCGGGGACGATGAATGAAAAAAGCAGTGATC
>CADBPA010000191.1 GCA_902796505.1 uncultured Ruminococcus sp. | reverse complement strand
CGTCAGAATCCGAAGCGCTCGGTGGTTTCTCCGACGGTGAGGACGGCAGATTCGCCGTCGATCCCGACGCGGATTTCGGGGATCCTGCCGTCGGGTGATGGGAACAGGACGGTGGCAAAGCAGGCGGATACGCCGCGCTTCGTATAGGAGATGACCGGCGCCGGCGCGTGCTCATGATCGAGCGGCGAATGGATCGGCTTCCAGCCGATATACTCCGGGGCGTACTGCCCGATCAGGATCTTCGGGCAGGAGTCCGAAACCATGCGGAAGGTCTTCCCCTCCGGATGCTCCGCCGTGACCGATCTGCCCTGCGCGAGGATCGGATCGGTGCCGAGCTGGAAGGAGACCTCGAAGAGGTGTTCGGCGTCGTCCTGCGCCGTAAAGCGGTCAAGGACAAGGAAGAAGGGGAGAGAGCCGCCGACGCCGCGTTTGAGAAAAACGAATTTACGGTCGTGGCGCACCGGAACGCTCTGCGGACCGTACCCCTCGTCGTAGAAGGACTGCGCGATCTCGCGCTCGTCGTCCGCGCGGAAGGACAGTTCCTCGGCGCGCTTTCCGATCATGGAAGACTCCCAGCGGTATTTGCCCCGGCGATTCTGCCCGAAGCCGTCCACCAGCCCGGTGCTGTGCGCCCGCGTGGAGAGAACGTATTTGCGCATTGCGGAGCTGTCGTAGGCGTAACTGCCGGTATCCGCCAGCATATCCTCGCCGTAGGCGTAGATCTGCACCTGAAGTTTGTCCTCGTGCTGATGCGCGTTTCCGAACGGACCGCCGTCGAAGAGCGCCCAGATCGCGTCCTCTCCCCAGCCGGTACGCATCACGGCGATGCCGGAATACGGCAGGACGGTCGAAAGAAAGTCCGGCGCGCGCCCCTCTCGCCCTTCGCTCGCAAAGAAGCGAAAAACCGGATCGTCCGGGAAGAGGACGAGCGCGTCGCGCATCTCGCGGCGGATATCCCGGCGGTTGCCGTCGTTGAGATCGGGCAGGCGGTGATTCGGGCGGACGAGTTTGGCGTAAAGCAGATACATCCTATGAAGGGCTTCGGAAAATTCCGGCGGTACTTCCCGGTCGTAGGCGCACAGAAGTTCGGCGGCGCAGTAGTAGTTATAGAGGTTTACGCCGTGATAGTTGGTCGTGAGTTCATACTGGAATCCGTCGGGATAAAGCTGTTCTTTCAGCTCTCCGAGCAGCCTGCCGATCGCGTATTCCCGCCATTCGGCGGCTCCGGCAAAGAAGGGATACAGCACGCCGATATTGAGCAGACCGTCCATCTCCATGATCAGCCAGTTGTGGCTGGTGCAGAAGCCGCGGAGGCGGTAGGCGTGGTCGTATACCGAGCGGAAGATCGTCACCCAATCGCGGTCGGTGAGCGACGGGCTGAAAAGGAACGCGTGGATGGCGTACTGCCAGGAACCGAGCATCCGGATCCCCGCCTCGATCGTGCGCCAGCACTTGGTGGAATAACCGCTGATATTCTCCGGGCATTCGGCCTGCCGGATCCAGGAAAGGATCATATCGGCGAACGTCCGGGCGTATTTTTCGTCTTTGGTGACGCGATAGGCGGTCGCAAGATCGAAAAATTCGTTGTGCCGGGAAAGCTGCCAGGTCCACTCCTTATACTCGTTGAAGGTCGGATTGATCTCCCAGTCGATCTTCCCCGGCTCAAACGTATAGGGGAAGCCCACCGAGGTGAGGGTATAGCCCGCGGCGCGGTCGGCGTTCACGATCGTATTCGGCGAGCAGCCGCCGTCCTCGGTCATCCGGCGGCGGTTGAACAGGGTGGAAAAGAGGCGCTGCGGTTCGAGATGCGCGCGCAGATAGGAGGCAAAAACGCCCGCCGCTCCCTCCTCGTCTCCCGAAAGAAAGCGCTCCGCCGCCTCCTGCATCTGCGGGATCGAGCGGTCGAGAAATTCGCGGTAAAATCGCTCTTCGCAAAACAGCATAAAAAGCTCCTTTCAAAGAAAAGGGGGGCGCATCGGATCGAAAACGCCCTCCTTTGTAAATGAATCGATAGATTTCGGGATCAGAACTCCGCGTTGCCGACCGTGCGGGGGTACGGCAGAACGTCGCGGATGTTGGAAACGCCGGTGAGATACATGATGATGCGCTCGAAGCCGAGGCCGTAGCCCGCGTGCTTCGTTCCGCCGTAGCGGCGCAGGTTGAGATACCACCAATAGTCCTCTTCCTTGAGTCCGAGCTCCTGCATTCTCGCGGTCAGAACGTCGATGCGCTCTTCTCTCTGCGAGCCGCCGATGATCTCGCCGACGCCGGGAACGAGAAGGTCCATGGCGGCGACCGTTTTGCCGTCGTCGTTGAGGCGCATATAGAACGCCTTGATGTCCTTCGGATAGTCGATCAGGAAGATCGGCTTCTTGTAGATCTGCTCGGTCAGATAGCGCTCGTGCTCGGTCTGCAGATCGACGCCCCAGTATACCGGGTATTTGAACTCCTGCCCGGATTTGAGCAGCAGGTCGATCGCCTCGGTATAGGTGACCTTCGCATAGTCGGCGTCACGCAGGGCGGTCAGCCGTTCCAGAAGCGTCTTATCGACGAATTGGTTGAAAAATGCCAACTCTTCTTTGCATTTATCCATCACGTGACGAACGATATACTGGATCATATCCCACGCGAGGCGCATATCGTCGTTCAGATCGGCGAAGGCGATCTCCGGCTCGATCATCCAGAATTCGGCGGCGTGGCGCGCGGTGTTGGAGTTCTCGGCGCGGAAGGTCGGGCCGAAGGTGTAGATATTGCCGAACGCCATCGCGAAGGTCTCGCCTTCGAGCTGCCCCGAAACCGTCAGGTTCGTGCTCCTGCCGAAGAAGTCCTGCGAGTAGTCCACTTTGCCGTCCTCGGTACGCGGCAGGTTGTCGAGGTCCAGCGTGGTCACGCGGAACATCTCACCCGCGCCCTCGGCGTCCGACCCGGTGATCAAGGGGGTATGGACGTAGACGAATCCGCGGTCGTGGAAGAAGGAGTGGATCGCGTAGGCGACCTCGCTGCGCACGCGGAAAACCGCCGAGAACAGATTGGTACGCGGACGCAGGTAAGCCTGCTCGCGCAGATATTCCACCGTGTGGCGCTTCGGCTGAAGCGGATAATCCGGCGTGGAAGTTCCCTCGACGGCGATCGCGGTCGCCTTCAGCTCGAAGGGCTGTTTTGCGCCGGGCGTCAGCGTTAAAATACCGGTCACGACCAGGGCGGCGCCGACGTTCTGACCGGCGATCTCGTCGTAGTTTGCGATCTTCTCGCGCTCAAAAACGACCTGCAGACTCTTGAAATAAGAGCCGTCGTTCAGGTCAATGAAGCCGAACGCCTTGGAATCGCGCAGATTGCGCACCCAACCGCCGACGGTGATCTCTTTTCCGCCGAAGGCTTCGGCACCGGCGTAAATCTCTCTGATCAATGTTCTTTCCATGCTATACTCCGATCTTGAAAATCTTTTGCTTTGATCTATATATTGTATTGTACCACACAGATCCGCCAAATGCAAGGCTTTTTGAAAATTTTTTCCTCGCACGGCAGCCTGAGAAAATCAGCGGCCACAGGGGAGGTCAAGCGGTACGCGCACCGTTTCGCCGCCGCTGGCCGGGACGGTCGTTTCGGGGAGAAAGACGCGCTCGTCTCCCGCGCCGTCGCGCAGGTAGACGGTATAGTAGGCGTCGCGCGCGGAGGGAGAAAAGTCGAGGCGCAGATCCCCCCTGTACGCCGGCAGGAAGAAACGGATCCGCCCCTCGTCGTCGAGCGACGCGGGAACGCCGCCATCGATCGCCGCGACCGTCCGGTTCTTTCCGTTGGCAAGCGCGATCGGCTCGCCGCCGGCACGCAGTTCGACGCGCGCGAGGGAGGAGATCTCAATCACGTAATAGGCGCGGTCGGAAGCGAGCTTCAAGGTCGGCTCGCCGTAGCAGGGATCCTGCGCCATGACTTTCCGGAAAACCGCGCTCGGATAATGGCGCGACGCCCACAAGGCGGCGTTCCGGGCGAAGCTGACGAGCAGCGTGGAGCGACCGAGAAGAAGCTCTCCGAACACCCGGCTCGCCGCGCAGGCGAGATCGCATAAGGCGTCGTGCAGAGCGGCGGAGAGGTCAAACTCCGCGAGGATCGGCTCGATCAGGCGAAGGAGCGCATCCTCGTCGGCAGAGGAAAAGGCGAGGGCGATCGCCGCGATCTGCTCCGAATGCATCAGCGCGTCGGCAAGGTCAAAGATCAGCCGCTCGGAGATCTCTCCGTCCACGAACAGCCCGATCAAAGTCCGCAGCGGCAGCGCGAATTCCTCATAGCCCGCGCGGTCGCCGAAGCAGACCTGCGAGAGGAAGAGCATTCCGTCGTCGAGAAGCACCTCGGAATTGT
>CADBPA010000190.1 GCA_902796505.1 uncultured Ruminococcus sp. | reverse complement strand
TGCGAATGAAAAATTGCCGATGATCACGCAAGAGCAATGGCTGCAATATGCGCAGGAGGATACCCCTGCCGAGGAAAATCTCGGAGATGCAAAATGGAACACCCAATTGCAATTACCTATCTGAATGATTTTCTCTTTTGTCCGGCGTCGATTTATTTTCATATGATCGACGCCGATACAGACAAAATGGCTTATGCCTCTTCCGAACAAATGCAGGGGTCTATAGCTCCCCGTGAATTTCTACTGTTGTAGATACATCCTCGTCGTTGAATTGTAGCCGGGTTAATAGCCCCCGTGAATTTCTACTGTTGTAGATGTGGTCGCGGACATACACCTTGGTGCCGGTTAATAGCCCCCCGTGAATTTCTACTGTTGTAGATTCCCAGTTTCGGACGGCGGCGCGCCAAGTTAATAGCCCCCGTGAATTTCTACTGTTGTAGATAAATACTTATTGACAATGGCGTAACAAGTTAATAGCCCCCCGTGAATTTCTACTGTTGTAGATCGCTCTTACGTTCTTACGCAATGCGCGTTAATAGCCCCCGCGAAATCACTCTGACGAGTGATTTTTCTTTTTCCCGGGGCGGAAAATCGGGCAAAGCGCTTGACAACCGGGAGAGTTCGTTGTATAATATGGGTATACCGAAAAACAAAGGAGTTACGCGATGCAGACGATGCGAAACGAAAAGTATTATGATACGGATTCGGCGACGGTTTTCTGCACGGTATCTGCTTTTGCCGCATGAGGCTGAGCGTAACAATGCACGGATCCACCGCCGAAAGTCGTTTTGCACGAGGGCGGCGGATTTTTATTTCAAAGAAGAGAGGGCAACGCCATGAATCAAAACGAAGCGCCGGACAAGTTGTCGGAAAATCTTTCAGGCAAAGCGCCGGACGGGCTTACGGGCGAGGCGGCAGAAAGCCTTTTGGACGAGGCGCGCTGTGAGATCAACGGGATCGACCGCGAGATGGCGGAGCTTTTCTGCCGGCGGATGGCTGCCGTCCGCAAGGTCGCGCAGTACAAAGCGGCGCACGGACTGCCGATCACCGATCGGGCGCGCGAGGAAGAAGTGATCCGGCGCAATGCGGCGTTGATCGGCGACGAGGCGATCCGCCCGGACTATATCGCTTTTCTCAGAGAGACGATGGAGGTCTCGAAGGAATACCAGCGCCGACTGCTCGCGGCGAAGGAAACTTCCGCAGGGGGGACTCCCGGACGGTGGGAGACCGTGATGCGCCTTCGGGAGGAAAGTTACCCGATCACGGTGGAGCGCGGAGCGCTTGCCCGCGCGGGAGAATATTTTGCGCCGGATCGCAAGGCGCTGATCGTGACCGATTCGGGCGTTCCGGAGGAATACGCGAAGCGCGTTGCGGCAGGATGCCGGGAAGCGCATCTTGTTTCGATCCCGGAAGGGGAGGCGAGCAAGAGCCCGGAAACGCTCTTTTTGCTGATCGACGCGATGATGCAAAATAACTTCACGCGCGGAGACTGCGCGATCGCGGTCGGGGGCGGCGTGGTCGGCGATCTGACGGGATTTGCGGCCTCCTGCTATATGCGCGGCATTGATTTTTACAACATTCCGACGACGCTTCTTTCGCAGGTAGACTCCTCGATCGGAGGAAAGACGGCGATCGACTACGGCGGGATCAAGAACATCGTCGGGGCGTTTTACCAGCCGAAGGGCGTGCTGATCGATCCCGACGTGCTGAAAACCCTGCCGGAGCGGCAGATCGCCGCCGGGCTTGCCGAGGCGATCAAGATGGCGGTTTGTTTCGACCGGGAATTGTTTGAAAGAATCGAGGCGTCAAACGCGGAGCAGATCCTCGACGAGATCATCATCGGCTCGCTTCGGATCAAGCAGGCGGTGGTGGAAAAAGACGCGAAGGAAGCCGGGCTTCGGCGCGCGCTGAATTTCGGACACACGATCGGGCACGGCATCGAAGCCGAGCGCGGCGGCGAGCTTCTGCACGGCGAGTGTGTGGCGCTCGGGATGCTGCCGATGTGCGGCGGAGAGGTGCGGCGGAGACTTCTGCGGATCTATGAAAAGGTCGGGCTTCCCTGCCGCTTTGACGGAGACGTCAGCCGGGCGATCGCCGCGGCGGCGCACGACAAGAAGGCGGAGGACGGCGGGATCCGTGTGATCACGGTCGAGCGCGTCGGAGAATTTGAAATGAAAAGAGAAACGCTCGCGGGGCTGGAGAGCCGCGCGCGGGCGGTGTGGGGAAATTAAGATGAAGAACACATTCGGGCAGAGCGTAGCGGTCACGCTGTTCGGCGAGAGCCATGGGGCGGAGATCGGAGCCGTGCTGGACGGGATCGCGCCGGGCGTCGCGGTAGACGAGAAGGATATCGCGGCGAAGCTTGCGCAGCGCAGGCCGACAGGAAATATTTCGACCGCGCGGCGGGAGACGGACGCATTCCGCATCGTCAGCGGCATTTTTAACGGATACACCACCGGGACGCCGATCTGCATTCTGATCCCGAACGGCGATACGAGGAGTTCGGATTATGAGGCGACGCGCGCGCTTGCGCGGCCGTCGCACGCCGACTACATCGCGTATTGCAAATATCACGGATTTGAGGACTATCGCGGAGGCGGACACTTCAGCGGACGGCTGACGGCGGCGCTTGTCGCGGCAGGGGCGATCGTTCGGAGCGCGCTGAAAGAAAAAGGCGTGCGCATCGGGACGCACGTGGCGCGCTGTGCCGGAATCGACGACCGGGCGTTCGGAGAGATCGAGGGAGATCTTGATTTTCTGGAGACGGCGGAATTTGCCGCGCTGGACAAAGCGCAGGGCGAAAAAATGAAAGCGGCGATCGCCGCCGCGGCCGCGGACGGAGACAGCGTGGGAGGCATTCTCGAAAGCGTTGTGACCGGGATCCCTGCCGGGGTGGGCGAGCCGTGGTTTGACAGCGTGGAATCGCTGCTCTCGCACGCGCTTTTCTCGATCCCTGCCGTCAAGGGGGTATCCTTCGGCGACGGATTTGCGCTCGCCGATCTGCGCGGAAGCGAGGCGAACGATCCTTTCCGGATGGAAAACGGCGGCGTTTGCACCGCGACCAACCGCTCCGGCGGAATCAACGGCGGAATTACGAACGGGATGCCGCTTCGGATCTCGGTCGCCGTCCGACCGACACCCACGATCGCCAAAGAGCAGGATACGGTGGACTTTCTCCGGAAAAAAGAGGCGAAAATCGCGACACGGGGTCGGCATGACCCGGCGATCGTCCATCGGGCGCGCGCCGTCCAGGACGCGATGATCGCGCTGACGATCGCCGATCTTCTGGCAATGCGATACGGAACGGATTTTCTTTCCGGGAAGGGCGAATCATGAAATACGGCTGTATCGGCTATCCGCTCGGGCACAGTTTTTCGGCGGACATTCACGGAGCGCTCGGCCGCTACGAATATACCCTGAAGGAACTGCCGCCCGACGAGGTGGACGCTTTTCTGAAAGAGAAAAATTTTTCGGGGATCAACGTTACGATTCCCTATAAACAGACGGTGATCCCCTATCTCGACGAGATCGACGAGGCGGCGCGGCGGATCGGCGCGGTGAACACCATCGTCAACCGGGGAGGAAAGCTCTGCGGCTACAACACCGATTTCGGCGGAATGCGCGCGCAGATCCTGCGGGCGTTCGGGCGGTTTGACGGCGAAAAAGTGCTGATCCTCGGCACCGGCGGAACCTCGCGGACCGCCGTCCGCGTGGCGGAAAGCCTGGGGGCGTGTGAAGTTTTCCGCGTCAGCCGGAGCGGAAAAGAGGGGGCTTTGACCTATGAAGAGGCCTACGCCGGACACCGGGACGCAGGAGTCCTGATCAACACCTCGCCGGTCGGAATGTACCCGAACGTCTCCGGCATTCCGGTCGATCTATCGAATTTTCCGAAGCTGAAATTTGTTTTTGACGCGGTCTTCAATCCGCTGAACACCCGGCTGGTCGCCGAGGCAAAAGCGCGCGGGATCCCGGCGGAAGCCGGGCTGTATATGCTGGTCACGCAGGCGATGCTGGCGGCGGAAAAATTTCTCGGCGAAAGCCTGCCCGAGGGAATCGCGGACGAGATCTTTGCGAAGGTCGCGAACCGGCGGCGCAATATCGTTCTGATCGGGATGCCCGCCTGCGGCAAAAGCACGGTCGGCAGGATCCTCGCCGAAAAACTCGGCAGAGAGCTGATCGACACCGACGAGCAGATCGAGCGCGAGGCGGGGCGCACGATCCCGCAGATCTTCGCCGAAGAGGGCGAGGCGGGATTTCGCCGCGTCGAGCGCGAAGTGATCGCCTCGCTCGCCGGGAAAAGCGGGATCGTTCTCGCGACCGGGGGCGGCGCGGTGCTGAACGGGGAAAACGTACAGGATCTGAAATTGAACGGAAGGCTTTACTGGATCGACCGCTCACCGGAGCTGCTGATCCCGACCGCCGACCGTCCGCTTGCCGCCGACAAAGAGGCGATCTTCCGCCGCTACGCCGAGCGACGGGCGATCTACGAGCGGTGCGCCGATCTGCGCATACCGGGCGACGGCAGCCCCGACGAGGTCGCAGAGCAGATCCTTCTCGCGCATTCATAAAACGATCCCCGAAAGGAAT
>CADBPA010000189.1 GCA_902796505.1 uncultured Ruminococcus sp. | reverse complement strand
TCCGGCAACCGCCGACGCGAGCTACTACGCCGTGATCACTTCGGTGAAAAAACAGTATACGCTGACCTTTGTCGCAAACGGCGGCAGTGATGTTTCGGCAATCACCGCCGATTACGGCACCTCGATCGCCGCTCCGACCGCTCCCACGCGCGAGGGATACCGCTTCACCGGCTGGTGCGCGGACGAGGCGCTGCAGACGGCGGCGTCCTTCCCGATCACGCTGACGACGAACACGACCGTCTACGCGAAATGGAATCAGATCGTTGACGTCAAGGGCTACCTCGCTACGCTGGTGGACAATCTCGCCGTCAGCCCGACCTCCTTCATCCCCGAACCGATGCGCAAGACGTACAGCAAGAATCTTGTGACAAGCGTCGTGGACGATTACTCCGACTTCGTCGCGGTGGAGGATCTGAAAAAAGGCTTCGGCGAGCAGTGGCATATGATCCTCGACAATATCACCCAGTCCGAAACCTTCTTCACCGTTCTGCTCGGCGTGGAGGATACCGTGACCGGATCGGTCGTTGCCTTCAACAATTATTTTGACAGCAATCCCTCCGACACCGCCAGCTACAACACCAAGATCGGCGATTACAACGTCACCATCCGCTTCGACGGAACGAATATCTATTACGTTCTCGATTTCACCGCCAATATCCCCCTGATCGGAGAAGTGCAGGCGCAGATCGCCGCCAATATGAACGTCACCGAGACGAAAAAGACCGTCCGCATCCAGCTCGGCGACGCCAATGCGCTGACCTATACCTCCGACGAGAATCTCTACACCTTCGCCATCAAGTACCTCGGCGTTCGCCGCGCCTATTTCTCGCTCGTCCGGGATGAGGACGGCAAAGTCACCGGCAGGATCAACGAATATCTGACGGTCAAGGGCGTCGGCATCAAGAGCGCGGCGGACTTCTACATCGACGATACTTATGTCGCGGCGGTCGGCAACAAGGGAGACGGCGTTCCCCTGATGGACACCTACATCAACGAGCTTTACGACGTCAAGACCGGCGAGATGCTCGGCTACGAGGTGCGCGAGACCAAGACCGTCTCGAAAGTCAGCGTCACCTTCAATACTCTTTGGTTCGATCTGCACGACCTCTCCGGCATCAACTCGATCCGCTACCACGAAGCCGAAAACGATAAGGATACCTCCTACTTCTCGGTCAACGGCTCCTCCGCGCAGTGGAAGAGCAAAACGGTCGGCGGCCTGAACCTGAAAACGGCGTCCCGCCGCTTCGACATCGAATTCCGCACGCAGTACTTCTACCGCTACAACACCGAAACGCAGAAGTATGAGGAGATCCGCGCGCAGGTGCCGATGCTGTTCGTTCAGGAAGAGCAGATGGAAAACCTCATCTCCGACGTCAAAACGGTCAATAGCGTTGACCTCGCCGTCACGCTCGATCCCACGTATCTTGCGAAGATCGAGAGCGATTACGACACGCTGATCGACCTCTTCATCGCAAACAAAGCCGATATGACCGAAGAGCAGATCGTCGCGATCATCGGCGATCCGGTCAGTTTTGAGGAAGAATAAACGCTCTTCCGAAAGCTCCGCATAAGCAAACAAAGCAAAAAGAAAGCCGTCCTTCGGGGCGGCTTTCTTCATAAGATCCCATCAAAAAGGAAGATCACCTTTTTCGTTTCGGGATCGGGAGCAAGGCGCGGGTTTCGCTGCGGTAGGCGGCGAAGCCCTCTTTGCGGGACTGACGGCGGTCCGCCATCGGGATGCTGACGGCGAGAAAAAGGAGGGTGTTTGCGAGAGCGCCGAGCAGAAGCAGAGGCGACCCGTGCAGCGCGAATATCGCCGATCCCCCGATTCCCCACCACATCAGAATTTCGCAAAGATAGTTCGGATGCCGGGAATATTTCCAGAGCCCGTACCGGATAAAACCGCCTGCCGCCGATCGGCGAAAACGGTGCATTTGCACGTCGGCGAGCATCTGCCCGGTCACGGCGAGTGCCGAAAGCAGAAGGAAGAGGACTGCCGGGAGGTTGGTTTCCGCCTCGGCGCGCATCACGTAGGCGGCGGGGAGGGTGCAGGCGTAAACGATCAGCGTCGGCACCAGATGAATGCCGAAGAAATTGACGAGCGGATAGAGTTTCCCGGTCTGCTCGGAGAGCATCGTATATCGCCAGTCCTGATGCGAAAGATCCCGGAAGGTGTACGCCCAGTTCGCCGTCAGCCGCACGCCCCAATAAAGGACGACCAGCATCGTCAAAAGACGGATCGGAGTGATCTGTTGACCGACGAGCAGCGCCGCGAGGATCACCGGAGGCTGTACGCTCCAATAGGGATCGTAAACCGAGGCGTTGCCGAAGATCAGGCTGAAGAGAAAGACGAACACTGTCGCCGAGACGTCCGCGATCAGAAGCGAGAGGGAAAGGTCGAACGGAAGGAGACGAAAGAGCAGAATGCCGAGCGCCGCGGCGAGAAAATAGATCCCACCGACAATAAGAAAACTCAAAGCGCGTGATTTCCGGATGATCACAAAAAGGCGTCCTTTCTGATAACAAAAGTTTGCTTTTTC
>CADBPA010000188.1 GCA_902796505.1 uncultured Ruminococcus sp. | reverse complement strand
CGTCTCCCGATGACGGCGAAGAGCCGCGCGAGCTGACCTCAGAGGAGATCAACGAGCTCTATCGCGCGGGGCTGATCACGGCTTCGGCGTGGGACGATAATACCTATTACTCCATGTGGAAAAAACTTTTTGAAAAAGGACAGACCGAAGAGGAGAACGGCAGGCTCGTCGGCTATACCGAACAGGGCTGGAATATCTCCTCGACCTCCCGCGTGACGGTCAGCGTGACGTCGGGAGAAGCGGCGGTCGCCGGCGCGAAAGTCGTTGCCCGCGACGCCGACGGAAACACCCTTTTCAAAGCCGTGACCGACGCCAAAGGCAAAGCCTATCTCTTCCCCTCGGCAGAGGCGGGATCGATCGTCGTCACCAAGGGCGACGCCACCGCGACCGCAAACTTCTCCGAGGAAGAGCGCGAGCTTTCGCTGACGCTGGAATCGGATTCCGGAAAGAAAAATCTGATCGAGCTGATGTTCGTCGTGGACGTGACCGGCTCGATGGGCGATGAGATCAATTATCTCAAAGCCGAACTCGGCGACGTCATCCGCCGCATCGCGCAGAACGACAGCGAAACGCGTATCTCGCTCTCCTTCCTCTTCTACCGCGACGAAGATGATGAAGAGAAATTCTGCTACGTCGATTTCCGCGATGTCACCGATCCCGAAGACTATGAGGTCCAGCAGGCCGAACTGAAAAAACAATTCGCCACCGGCGGCGGAGACTATCCCGAAGCGATGGACGAAGCGCTCGCCCTCGCGGTCGGAAAACAGTGGTCGGCTTCGGCGACGAAGATGATCTTCCTCGTTCTGGACGCCCCCTGCCACTCGACCCAGCAGAATAAGACGACCTTCTCGTCCGCGGTCCGGTCGGCTGCCGAACAGGGCATCCGCATCTGCCCGGTGCTTGCCAGCGGCGCGGACGGACTCACCGAGTATCTGACGCGTTCCGCCGCAGTCCTGACCGGCGGTACCTTCGTATTCATCACCGACGATTCCGGTATCGGCGGATCGCACTATGATCCCGACCTGCCGAACGCCGTCGTGGAACGGCTGAATATGTTGATGGTCCGTCTGATCCTCGGCTATCACACCGGCGCGTTCTCCGCTCCGATCCCCTGGAACGTCGAGCAGTAACCGCCGCAAAACGCGTCACCCCCGACCGGAAACCTTGTGCCGGAAAGACGCAAAAAGCAAAATCAAAACAGAAGATCCTCCGATGAGGAGGATCTTCTGTTTCCAGGATACCGTCACGGTATCGAATCTTTGTTTTTTACCATTATTCGCGCTTTTTCGAGCGCAAGGAAAAACGGAAAAAAAAGAGATCCGAAGGATCTCGGCATGACTTTCGTAAAAGTGAAAATCAAAACGAAACTTTTCAGATCTCTTCTTTTTTGTTTTTCGGTCTGAGTAAAATATGCCGCCGCCAACCGATCAGCGGCCGAGTCCTGCCGCGCCGATAATTCCCGCGTCGTTTCCGAGCTTCGCGATCACGATCTTTGTCTTGTGGGGATTTGTGCGCGTGTACTGATCGCGCTCCACGAGTTTCTCAAGCGGCTTTGTCAGATACTCTTTCTCGTTGCAGACGCCGCCGCCGATCAGAAGCACGTCCGGCTGGAAGATATTGATCATATCGGTGATGCCTTCCGCGAGATAGAAGATATAGTCGTCCACGATCTCCTTTGCGTATTCGTCGCCTGCGCGCATTGCGTTGAACGCCGTCCGTGCCGAGACCTTGCCGGCCTTCTGCTCTTCCTCGAAGAGGCGGGAGGGGATCCCTTTCAGCTTCAGTTCGAGCATTTTTTCTTTCGTCATATTGGTCAGCGCGGTCGCGGAAGCGTAGGCTTCCCAGCATCCTCTTCTTCCGCAGGAGCATTGCCGTCCGCGCGAGACGATCACCGTGTGGCCGAGTTCGGTGCCGGCGCAGTTGACCGAGCCGTCATAAATTTTTCCGTCGATGATCACGCCGCCGCCAATACCGGTGCCGAGGGTGATCATGACCGAGACCTTCGCGTCCTTCGCTCCGCCTGCCAGCGCTTCTCCGAGCGCCGCCGCGTTCGCGTCGTTCGCCACGTAGACCTTTTCGACCGGAAGATAGTCGTG
>CADBPA010000187.1 GCA_902796505.1 uncultured Ruminococcus sp. | reverse complement strand
GCAAAGGATCCGTCGGAGAGCGATTCGTTCGAGAAGAGCTGTCCGCTCGCGCCGGCGAAGAGATAGGAGTAATGGTAGTTGCCGTTCTCCGAGTTCATCGCCATCCGCGCCGAGACGGCGCAGAGATCGCGCACGTCGTGCTGCTGATCTCCGGTCAGGACGCTGTATTCGCCGGTCTCCGGGTTTTCGGCGTAGAGGGAGGCGTTCGGGCCGCTCATCAGGAAGGGGGAATAGAGGACCGAGGTGTTGAAGGTCCCCGGCTCGTTCTTGCCTTCCGATCCGTCGTAGGAACACTCGACGGCGCCGGTGTCCCGGATGAGGCAGCGCGGCGAGGAGGCGAGCGTCGCGTAACCGGTATAGACCGAGTAGCCGTAGCTGTCCTCTTCGGTATTGTAGGAGGCGATCAGAGCGGTGCCGCTGTTTTCCTCGTCGGCAAGCGACTGCTCCTCATCCGCCACCCGTGCGTCGAGAAAACGCACGCCCCACTCGGAAAGCAGGTCTTCGAGGTTGGGAAGCGAGAGGCGGTAGTCCTTGTCCACCATCACCGTTCCCGCCCCCGCGATCAGGTAGCGTTCGATCTTTTCGGTGTCGGAGATATAGCCGAACTCGTCCAGCCTTTCGGGATCGGCGGTGAAGTCCTCGCGCGGATCGTTGATGATCAGCAGCGCGCAGTCCTCCGGCACGCGATCGACCGCCGAGAGATCGAGCAGCCGCGGCGTCAGTCCCTGATCGGCAAGCAGATCGACGAGGCTTCCGCAGGAGGCGCTCATCGGAGAGGTCGGCTGATCCGGATCGTACACGCGCTCGCCGTGGCCGGTGACGAAATAGGCGATCGGCTGTTCGTACGCCGTCAGCGAAAGCAGAAGCGAGGCGAGCCGGTACTCTCCGTTGTAGGAGTAGTAGGAATCGTTCATCGTCATCCAGAAGCTCCCCGCGCCGACGACGCGGTATTTGTTCTTGTAGGTGAGGATCACGCTGGTCGGCGAGATCTCGGTGAGAGAGGTCGTCCGATACGCCGAAACGGCGGTCGGATCGAGCTTGACGTTCACGGTCGAGACCTTGAAATTCTTGTACTTCTGCCGCAAGGCGAGCGCCATATAGTAGGTGACGCGCGTCTCGGTCGAGGCGATCAGGGTATCGGGATCGGCGCAGAAGATCATCCCGACCTCCGCCGGATCGCCGTTTTCGTCCTTCAGATCGTCGAGAAAGGCGCATTCTTCTTTCATTTTATCCGAGAGGGTGTAGAGCCGTTCGGGCGTCATATCGAGAAACGCCGTTCCGAACACGCTGAAATAGGTCACCCCCAGATTGAGCAGCAGAAGCAGAAGGATCGCCGCGACCGTGATCACGGTGAAGATCTTCGTTCTCCGGCTTCTGCCGGCAAAGATGGAATTTTTCATAATTCGTTTTTCCTGTCTCTGTTTTTTTTCGCTGCGGATCAGCGGTTCTTTCTGCGCAGCGTCAGCACCGCGCCGACGATCGCCAGCGCGAGCGGGATCAGCATCAGGATCGCCGTATAGGTCCTCGCGGCGCCCATCGTCAGGTTTTCGAGCGTGGAGGAATCCACCGAAAGCACCGCCGTGCCGTAAGGCGGCGTCATCGAGCCGTAAAGCCGGTCAAAGACGGCGTAGAGCAGGTCCTTGTTGGCGTACCCGGCGGCGGTCAGCGCGTCGGCGTTCGAGAAGGAAGCCGAGCAGACGGCGAAGAGGTGCCCGGTCTTTCCGAGAGACTCTCCGGTTCCCGCCACGGAAGAGATCGCCGCGGCGGTATAGACTCCCGCGCTCCCGGTGCGCTCGCCCGACGCGTAGGTCTCGCCGGACGGAGAGGTGACGAGCAGCGGGGAGGCATCCTCCGTGCAGAGCAGAGACGCCGCGCTTCCGATCACCGGCGAGCCGGTGTCGTATTTTCCGAGCAGCTCCCGGATCTGCCGGCCGGTCTCGCTGTCGCCCGATACGTCGGTCACGAAGGTGTATCCGTCGGTCGTGACGGCGTTCCGGCTGTCGCGGAGAATATTTGCGGAGCGGTCCTCGCCGCGCGAGACTTCGATCCCGTAGCGCGCAAGAAAGGCTTCGAGCGTCGGAAGCCTCTTTCCGTAGGGATCGAGCGAAACGTAGAGATTTCCGCCGCGCTCAAGATAGTCGGTGAGTCTTGCGATCTCCGAGCGGATCGAACTGCCCTCGACCGCCGCCTCGAAGTCCGAGATCGGCGTGCAGATGAGGACCAGCCCGGCGTCCGCCGGAACTTCGCTCTTGCGCAGGTCGAGCGTTTCGGTCTCGTAGCCGGCGTTCGTCAGCATCGAGAAAAATTCGCGGTCGAGCTGCTGACCGTGTCCGGTCGTCAGATAGGCCTTCGGATGGTCGTCGGTCAGCACCCAGAGCGTCATCGCGGTCATCGTTTCCTCGCCTTTATAGGCGACGGCGCTGCCGGAGGAATCCAGCACGTAAAAGTCGGAGTAGCCGGCGGTCGTCGTAAAATCGGTCACCGCTTTGCTGCGCCCGCCGGAGAGGAAGATCACCGAGTTGCGGTCGATCTGTCCGCGAAACTCCGAGAGGTCGATCTCCGAGCCGTCGGCGCGCCTTCCGGTGATGATATTGGCGTAGTCGAGCGTGATGAGATCGGGATATTTTGCGGCAAGCTGTTTTGCCGTGTCGTAAACGTAGGAGCCGGTCGTGTGCGTTTTCACCTCGTCCTCCGGCCGGCAGAAGAGAATGGTGACCTTGTCGCCCCGCGCCGCGGCGGCGGAGAAGGCCTCCGAGGCGGAATCCGAAACGGTGTAGCCGTCGTTTTCCGGCGCGTAGAGGTAGAGGCCGTAATTGACGTCGAGCAGGTAGATCAGCACGTTGAGGATGACCGCCACGGCGATGACCACGATCGTCAGCGCAAGCGAGGAGGCGTTCTCTCCGCGCAGAAACCCGCGCAGTTTTTCTTTGAATTTTGCCATATCGCTACCTCGTCGTCAGTTGTAACGGCGTCTGTCGTAGACGCGGACGGTCAGATAGACGAAGATCGCCGCGACCGAGAGATAATAGATCAGCGAGGCGAGGTCGAAATAGCCGTTTGCAAAGGTCTGGAATCTCGTGAAGATCGAGAGCGCGTTCAGGATATAGCGAAGGAAGAAGGACGCGGGGAGAAGGTTGCCGAGCAGTCCGACGCCGAGCAGAACAAGGATGACGGCGATCGTCCCGATCGCGGCGGAAAGCTGGTTTTCGGTCAGCGAGGAGATGAAAAGCCCGATGGCGATGAACACCCCTCCGACGAGCAGCAGCGCGACGATATTGCCGATCAGCACCCCGGTCCGGACCGCCGCGTAGCGGTAGAGAAAGAGGAAGGAGAGCGAATTGACGATCAGCGCTCCGGCAAACACCGTATAGGCGGCGAGAAACTTTCCGATCACCATGCCGGGGATCGAGACCGGAGAGGTCAGGAGCAGCTGCTCGGTCTTCAGCTTGCGCTCTTCGCTGAAGGACTTCATCGTCAGCAGCGGAAGCACGATCGCCGAGAAGATCAGCATGAAGGTGAAGTACGCCGTCGTATCCGCGCTCATCGAGAAGAGCGTGGTGTAGGCAAAGACCGCCCCGCCCACGGCGAGGAAGATCACGAGGAATACGTATCCGATGACGCCCGTGAAGTACGAGCGCATTTCTCTTTTATAAATCGCTAACATATCTGTTTCCTGCTTTCCTTATCAATGTGCCTTTCTGCGGGCGGGCGCCGCGTCCTGCGCCGTCCCGTCGATCAGGCGGATGAAGATGCTTTCGAGGTCGGTTCCGACCGGCTCGAGGCCGAGGATATACCAGCCCTTCGCCGAGCAGAGGTTGAAGATCGCTTTGCGCGGATCGACGCCCCGGTCGCTTTCCACGATATAGCAGAGCGCGTCGGCGTCCCGCTCACCGGTGGCGGAGGCGGTCTTGACGCCGGGAAGGTCGGAGAGCGCCGCGAGGACGTCCTTCTGCGGCCCGGTGATCTTCAGCTCATAGGAGAAGCCGTCCTTGATGGCTTTCGAGAGATTGTCGGTGCGCTCGTCGGCAATGATCTTTCCCTCGTTGATGATGATGATCCGCTCGCAGACCGCCTGCGCCTCCGCCAGAATATGCGTCGAGAGAATGACCGTGCGGTCTTTCGCAAGGGTGCGGATCAGGTTGCGCACTTCGAGGATCTGCTTCGGATCGAGACCGACCGTCGGCTCGTCGAAAATGATGAGTTCGGGATCGCCGATCAGCGCCTGCGCGATGCCGACGCGCTGTTTATAACCCTTCGAGAGATTCTTGATCAGCCTCTTTTTCACGTCCTGCACGCGCACGGCGGTACAGATCTTTTCGAGATGCCCCTCGCGCGCCTTCGCGTCGGGATCGCAGCCCTTCAGCGCGTAGACGAAGCGGAGGTATTCCTCCACCGTCATATCGGGGTAGAGCGGCGGCTGTTCGGGGAGAAAGCCGATCTTCTTTTTCGCGCCGATCGGATCGTCGAGAATGTTGACGTCGCCGATAAACGCCGCGCCGGAGGTGGCGGAGAGATAGCCCGTCAGGATATTCATCGTGGTGGATTTTCCGGCGCCGTTCGGTCCGAGAAGCCCGACCACCTCTCCTTTCTGTATTTCAAAACTCACGTCGTTCAGAGCGTAATTCTGCCCGAACCGCTTGACCAGATGTTCTGCCTTGACCATATTGGTTTCCTTTCTTCGGGGATCGGATCCCGCGCTTTTTTTGCTTTTTGCCGGGCCGCGCTTTGCGGATCGGCTCTTTTTCGCAAAAATCCCCGTCGGCTCGCCGCCGGCGTTTTTCTTTCCGCGCGAAGGTTTTCCCGGTTGTGTATCCTTTATTATAACATATAATTGTAAACAAAGTTTAAACAAAACGAAATTTTTTGCAAATTTTTTCGCTTTTTTTGATCCTTTTCCTCCCGGATAGGCAAAATTCAGGAAAATAAAGGAATTTCCGACGAAAATTCTTGACAAAGCGGTCGCGGCATTGTATAATAGCATCAACGAAATCGTCCGCGGCGGAGAATCTGTTTCCGCCGCCGAAAATCCGCGGCGGCAGGGCTTCCGCGTTCAGAGAGGCTATTTATGATCGGAAATGAAAAAATCGTTTTTTCGGGCGTTCAGCCGTCCGGAAATCTCACCATCGGCAATTATCTCGGCGCGATCCGCAATTTTACGGGTTTTGCCGAGGAAGGGTATAAGACCTTCTACTGCGTGGTCGATCTCCACGCCATCACCGTGCGGCAGGTCCCGGCGGATCTGCGCCGGCGCACCTACGAGACGCTCGCGCTCTATCTCGCCTGCGGTCTCGACGAGAAGAAAAACACGCTTTTCGTTCAGTCGCAGGTCCCGGCGCACGCCGAGCTCGGCTGGATCCTCGATTGCTATACCATGTTCGGCGAGCTCTCGCGGATGACGCAGTTCAAGGACAAGAGCGCGAAGCACGCCGAGAACATCAACGCAGGCCTCTTCACCTATCCGTCTCTCATGGCGGCGGATATCCTGCTCTATCAGACCGACGTCGTTCCCGTCGGCGTCGATCAGAAACAGCACCTTGAGCTTGCACGCGATATCGCCAACCGCTTCAATCAGGTCTATTCGGATACCTTCACCGTCCCGGAGCCGTATATCCCGAAAACCACGATGAAGATCATGTCGCTCGCCGATCCGGCGGCGAAGATGTCGAAATCCGACGAAAACCAGAACGCCGTCGTCTATATCCTCGATTCCAAGGACGATGTCATCCGCAAATTCCGCCGCGCGGTCACCGATTCGGGCAGCGAGGTGCGCGCCTCGGAGGATAAGCCCGGCGTGACCAACCTCATCAGCATCTACCGCGCCTTCACCGGCAAGACGGTCGAAGAGGTGGAGCGCGAGTTTGCGGGCAAGGGATACGGCGAGTTCAAGACGGCGGTCGGAGAGGCTTGCGCCGACGGTCTCGCCCCGGTCAGGGAAGAGTTCGCCCGGCTCATCGCCGACAAGGCGCATCTCGAAGAGATCATGAAAGCCGGCGCGGAGACCGCGTCTTACTACGCAAGAAAAACGATGTCCAAAGTCCGCCGCAAGATCGGATTCGTCGGATAATGTAAAGAATTCTTTGCAAAAAAAGAATAAAAATATAAAAAAGGACTTTCCTTATGGGAAGTCCTTTGCGCTTTTTCGGCCCGGAGTTCTCCCGAAAAAAGATCGCTTTTTGGGCGCCGTTCTGCCGGAAAAGAACGCCGCAGGGCATGCTCCGCGGCGCTTTCCGTATCTTATTTCAGAAGTTCTTCGACTTTTGCGAGCGCCTCGTCGATCTTCGTCAGATCGCTTCCGCCTGCCATCGCGTTGTCCGGACGGCCGCCGCCTTTTCCGCCGCAGATCGCCGAGATCTCGCGCAGAATGTTGCCGGCGTGTGCGCCGCACTTGACGGCTTCCGCACCCGCGCAGGCGACGAAGTTCAGTTTTCCGCCGTCCACCGCCGCGAAGACCGCGACGCCGTCGGGGTATTTCGCCTTCACGCTGTCGCAGAGGCCGCGCGCCGCGTCGGCACGCATCTCGACCTTCGCGGTCAGCAGCTTGTATTTTCCGACCTGCTTCAGCCCGTCGAGCAGCGAAGCGGTCTTCATCTCGGAAATCTTCGCGTTCGCGCTCTCCAGCTCGCGCTTGGTCTCTTTCAGTTCGCCCTGAAGCGCCGCGGCCTTCTTCGCGATCGTGTGAACGTTCGGCGTTTTCAGCTCTTTCGCCGTGTCGGCGATCAGTTCGTCACGCTCGGCGAGGACCGCCAGAACGCCGAGTCCGGTCGTTCCTTCAATGCGGCGCACGCCTGCGGCGACCGAGGTCTCCGAGAGCACCTTGAAGAGTCCGATGTTGCCGGTGTTCGCCACGTGCGTACCGCCGCAGAGTTCGAGCGAGGAGCATCCGATATGCACGGCGCGTACCTTCTCGCCGTACTTCTCTCCGAAGAGCGCCATCGCGCCCATCTTTTTCGCGCTCTCCACGTCGGTCACGTCGGTCGAGCAGGCCTCCGCCGCGAGAATATGGGCGTTCACGATCGCCTCGACCTTTTCGATCTCCTCCGCGGTCATCGCCGAGAGATGCGAGAAATCGAAGCGCACGCGGTGCTCGTCCACGTAGGAGCCCGCCTGCTCGACGTGATTGCCGAGCACCTTTCGCAGCGCCGCCTGAAGCAGATGGCACGCCGAATGGTTGCGGCGGATCGCGTCTCTGCGCTCCGCGTCGATCGCAAGATGCAGGCTTTCGCCCACCGCGATCACGCCGTTGTCGATGCGCACCTCGTGAATATAGACGCCGTTCGTCTTTTTGGTGTCGAGAACGGTCAGGAGCTGATTTTCGCCCTTGATGCATCCGGTGTCGCCCACCTGGCCGCCGCCCTCGCCGTAAAAGACGGTCTTGTCAAAGACGACGGTGCATTCGCCCTCGCTCGCCTCTTCGACCGACTCGCCGTCGACCAGGATCGCGATGATCTTTCCGTCGCACTCGTTCCTGTCGTATCCGAGAAATTCGGTCGCCGGAAGCTTCGAGAGGAAGATCTTCGACGCGTCCGACCAGCCGGAGATCGAGCCTCTTGCCGCTCTCGCGCGCGTTTTCTGTTCGTTCATCCGCTCGGCGAAGGTCTCCTCGTCGATCGAAAGCCCCTGCTCCTCGGCGATCTCACGCGTCAGATCCACCGGGAAGCCGTAGGTGTCGTAAAGCTTGAAGGCGTCCTCGCCCGAAAGCTGCGCCCTGCCCTCGTCCTTCGCCGCGGCGATCATGCCGGAGAGGATCGAAAGCCCGGAGTCGATCGTCGCGTTGAAACGGTCCTCCTCCAGCGCGATCACCTTCAGGATGTACGCGCGCTTTTCGTTCAGTTCGGGATAGGCGTTCTCGTTCTGCGAGATCACTACCTCGCAAAGCTCCGGCAGGAACTTGCGGTCGATCCCCAGAAGCTTTCCGTGACGGCAGGCGCGGCGCAGGATCCGGCGCAGCACGTAACCCCGCCCTTCGTTCGAGGGAATCACGCCGTCCGAGATCATGAAGGTCGCCGAACGGATGTGGTCGGTCACCACGCGGATGGAGATGTCGTTCTTCGCGTTCTCCCCGTAGGTCTTGCCCGCAATGGTGCAGACCGTGTCGAGAATTTTACGCACGGTATCGACCTCGAAGAGGTTGTCCACCCCCTGCATCACGCAGGCGAGACGCTCAAGGCCCATGCCGGTGTCGATGTTCTTCTGCTTCAGCTCGGTGTAGTTGCCGTTTCCGTCGTTCGAGAACTGCGAGAACACGTTGTTCCAGATCTCCATGAAGCGGTCGCAGTCACAGCCCGGCTTGCAATCCGGTTTGCCGCAGCCGTACTTTTCGCCGCGGTCGAAATAGATCTCGGTGCAGGGGCCGCAGGGACCGGGGCCGTGCTCCCAGAAATTATCCTCTTTGCCGAGGCGGACGATGTGGCTCTCGTCGATGCCGATCTTGTCGCGCCAGATGGCGTAGGCTTCGTCGTCGTTTTCATAAACCGACGGCCAGAGCAGATCCTGCGGAATCTCCAGCACGTCGTGCAGAAATTCCCAAGCCCACGGAATCGCCTCGTTCTTGAAATAATCGCCGAAGGAGAAGTTGCCGAGCATCTCGAAATAGGTGCCGTGGCGCGCCGTGTGTCCGACGCGCTCAAGATCCGGCGTGCGGATGCACTTCTGGCAGGTGCAGACGCGGCTTCTCGGCGGCTTGACCTCGCCGGTAAAGTATTTTTTCATCGGCGCCATGCCGGAATTGATCAGGAGCAGCGATTTATCGTTGTTCGGGATCAGCGAAAAGCTCGGCAGCCGCAGATGCCCTTTGCTCTCGAAAAAGGAGAGAAACTTTTCGCGCAGATCGTTCAGGGATGTCCATTTCATACGATTTTGACCTCAAAGAAAAATTTTTACCTATCTATTGTATCACACCCGCGCAAAATAGTCAAGAGAAAGGAAAGAAAAAATATGATCGCCGGGGAAAGAGAGGGGTGCCAAGAGAAAACCGGGCAAAAGGCATAGGACGAAAAGCAAGCAAAAAAGCGGAAGGAAGGCGTAAAACGCGGCG
>CADBPA010000186.1 GCA_902796505.1 uncultured Ruminococcus sp. | reverse complement strand
CGCTCTGCGACAACGGCGTCATCGAGCTTTTCGAGGGAGATTTCCTCGAAGCCGCCGCCGACCGCATTGAACAGATCCCCGAAAAATAAATCTTCCGGAAGCCTTCGCCGTATCGGCGAAGGCTTCCTTTTTTATCTTTCTGCGCATACGCGCACTGCGCATACGCGCGCGTATATGCGCAGGCCGGTGCGCATACGCATAAAAGAGAAAAAAGAATATTTCTTTTTGCCCCCATAATCCGACCGTTTTTACGCCGCAGGTCTGTTACAATAGAACCGCCGGATAAAACGGGAGGGATGAGGTTGCAGACGCTTTACATAGACGTATATTTTTTGATCAATTTCACGGTCGATACGATCGCTCTGTATTTTGCGGCAAAGGCGGGGAAGTTTCGCCTCAGCCGCCGCAAGATCTGCCTTTGCGGTGGGATCGGCGCCGCAGCCGCCTGCGGCTGCCTCTTTCTTCCGGAGCCGCTCGGATGGCTCTCTTTTCCGATCCTTCTGCTTTCGGCCGGAGTCGCCTGCCTGATCTGCGGACGCGGGGCAAGGCCGGTACGCGTTCTGCGTTTCGCTCTTTGGTTTGCGCTTTTTGAAACGCTCTTCGGCGGATGCGTGTATTTCCTTTACGGGCTTCTCGAACGAGAGGTCCTTCCGAGGATCTCGGACGCCGACGGCGGCGCGAAGGATCGCAGATTCCTTTTTCTTGCGCTGCTGATCCTTCTGAGCTACGGCGGCGTGAAACTCGCGGCGGGACTGCTTTCCGGGCATCGGAGTACCGAAACGCTTCGCCTTTCGGTGACGCTCTGCGGCAATACGCTCGAGTGCGAAGGACTTGTGGACAGCGGCAATCTGCTGCGCGATCCGGCAGACCGTTCCCCGGTGATACTGATCAAAGAAAAAGAGTTTCGCCCGATCCTTCCGCCCGGCGTGGATTTTTCGGAGCCGGGCGCCGATCTGCCGGATCCTTGGCGAAGGCGCGTCCGCCTGATTCCAATCCGCAGGGGAGACGAAACGATCATCCGCATCGGATTTATGCCGGACAAAGTAACGATTTGCGATCGGCCGCGGGAGGCGCTTGCCGTCACGCTTGCGGTCGATCCGGAAGAAGGGAGTTATGGCGGGTACGGCGCGCTGATCCCGGCCGCCGCGCTTGACGAATGAATATGCTGAAAAAACTGACCGATCTGCTCCGCGTTCTGCGGGCAAAAATCTTTTCCGAAAGTTGCGGCGAGCTGCGCTATATCAACGGCAGCGATACGCTTCCGCCGCCTCTCGCCGCGGAGGAGGAAGAGCGCGCGATCTGCGATCTCTGCGGTGAAGAACCGTCCTCCGTCCGTGCGGCGCGGGATCTTCTGATCGAGCACAATCTGCGCCTTGTGGTCTATATCGCCAAGCGGTTTGAAAATACCGGCGCAAGCATCGAGGAGCTGATCTCCATCGGAACGGTCGGACTCATCAAGGCGATCTCGACCTTCGATCCCGGCAAAAACATCCGCCTTGCGACCTACGCGTCGCGCTGTATCGAAAACGAGATCCTGATGTTCGTGCGCAAGAGCGTTCAGCAGAAGAAGGAGATCTCGCTCGACGAACCGCTCTCGGTGGATTACGACGGCAACGAGCTTCTTCTCTCCGACGTCCTCGGCTCGGACGGCGAGAGCGTGACGCAGAAAATGGAGGAGGATGAGGAACGGGCGATCCTGCGCCGCGCCGTCGCCGAACTGTCGGGCAGAGAACGGGTGATCATCGAGATGCGCTACGGCCTGAAAGACGGCAGAGAAATGACGCAAAAAGAGGTCGCGGATACGATGGGGATCTCTCAAAGCTACATTTCGAGGCTCGAAAAGAAGATCATTTTCGCTCTTCGGAAAAAAATTGAGCAAAAAACCTGAAAATTTTTTAAAAAGGACTTGAAAAATACAAAAAGTCGTGTTATAATAAACTGCATGATAATGAAACCAAAAGGTAAAGAGGTGTGAACATGAAGACCGGAATCCATCCCGAATACAAAGAAGTTACGATCAGATGCGCCTGCGGCGAAGTCGTCAAGACTCATTCCGCAAAGGGCGATATGAATGTAGAAATCTGCTCCAAATGCCATCCGTTCTATACCGGAAAGCAGAAATTCGTCGATGCCGGCGGGCGTCTTGATAAGTTCAAGAAGCGCCTTGCTGCTTCTCAGGGAAAATAATCTTCTCACGAGAGCGAAAGATTGCGCGTGGCATTTTTGCCGCGCGCTTTTCTTATGAAAAAAGGAGGACCCGATGCCGCAAGAAAATTCTGATGCCATTCTCGTTTCGGTCGCCGAAAACCGGGCGGCTGTCCCCGCCTGCGAAAGAAGTCTCGACGAACTCGAACGCCTGCTGAATACCGCCGGCGGGCGAGCGATCGCCAAGGTGATCCAGATCAAAGAAAAATTCGATCCGCGCACGCTGATCGGCAGCGGAAAAGTCGCCGAGATCGCGGCGCTTTGCGAAGCGCACGGCGCCGGCCTTGTCGTATTCGATATTGAGCTTTCTCCCATGCAGATCAGAAATCTTGAGGACGCGATGGGAGATGCGCGCGTGATCGACCGTTCGATGCTGATCCTCGATATTTTCGCCCTTCACGCAACGAGCGGCGAGGGAAAACTTCAGGTCGAGCTGGCGCAGCTCAAATACAGCGCGCCGCGCCTGATCGGAAAAGGGGCGGAACTCTCGCGCCAGGGCGGCGGTATCGGAACGCGCGGCCCCGGCGAATCCCAGCTGGAGACAGACAAACGCCATCTGCACGAACGCATCCACACGCTGGAGCGAAGACTCGAAGAGATCGAACACAACCGTTCGGTCATGCGTGAAAAGCGCGACCGTTCGGGGATCCCGAAGATCGCCGTCGTCGGTTACACAAACGCCGGAAAATCCACGCTGCTCAATCGCCTGACCGACGCCGGCGTCCTCGCCGAGGACAAGCTTTTTGCGACGCTCGACGCCACAACAAGGCAGCTCTCGCTTCCGGGCGGCGAGACGGTCCTTCTGACCGATACGGTCGGTTTCATCCGCAAACTACCGCATCATCTGGTAGACGCTTTTAAATCTACGCTGGACGAGGTGCGTTTCTGCGATCTGCTTTTGATCGTCTCCGATATCACCGATCCGGACGTCGCGGAGCATCTTCGCGTGACCGAGGAGGTCGTCGAGAGCTTCGGCGCAAAAGACAAGCCTCGCATTTACGCTTATAATAAATGCGACCGCCTCGAAGGGATCGATTCGGCGTTCGTCCGGGAAAATACGGTCGCCATTTCCGCCAAAGAAGGAAAAGGGATCGACCTTTTGCTTGCGATGCTGGAAGCCGCCGTGCATTCGATGCGCCGCGAATACGATCTGCTGATCCCGTACGCCGAGCAGTCGGCGCTTGCCGGGCTTTATAAAGCGGCTACCGTCCTTTCGACCGATTATACCGACGACGGAATTGCCGTCAGGGCCGTTCTGGACGAAAAGGCGCGCGGAAGATACCGCGGTTATATTCCCGGTCTGTCCGGGGAAGAGGAGGCGGAGGAATGATCGAACGAGAGCCTGCCGCCTATACGACGGTCGAACGTACCGGGAAAAGCGAGTATACCGACCGCAAATCGATCTTTCTCGGTCGCTGTGCACCCGTGGAGAAGGAAGAGGAGGCTCTCGCCTTCCTTGAGACCTGCCGCAGGGAATTTCCCGACGCGAAGCACCACGTCTACGCCTATATCCTGCGCGAAAACGCGACGATGCGCTTTTCGGACGACAGAGAGCCGCAGGGAACGGCGGGCGTGCCGATCCTCGACGTGATGCGCAAGCGAGAGCTGACCGATCTTTGCGTCGTGGTCTCCCGCTATTTCGGCGGAACGCTGCTCGGCACCGGCGGTCTCGTCCGCGCTTACACCGAGGCGGCGCAGGCGGCGATCGAGAACGCGCATATCATTCGTTATGAGCTTTTCTCGACGCTCTATATCCGTCTCGCCTATCCGGACTACGGGAAATTCGATCCGATCGCCGCGAAATTCGGTTTTTCGACCGAGGCGAGCGATTTTTCCACGGCGGTCTGTATCCGCGGGGCACTGCCGAAAGCTTCCGCCGAAGCGATGATCCGCGCGCTCTCCGACGCTACGGCGGGGAGAGCCTCCTGCGAGATCCTCGGCGAAGCCTTCGATCATCAAAAATAAATCGACACGGGGAAAGTGTTTTCGGCACTTTCCTTCGTATTTTATGGCGGAAAAACGAAAAAGGGGGTGACGGCGTGATCGCACGCGAGAGCGTCGACGAGGTCCTGCTTCGGACCGATATTCAATCCTTGATCGGCGGCTACGTAACGCTGAAGCGCGCCGGCAACACCTATAAAGGGCTTTGTCCTTTCCACAGCGAAAAAAGCCCGTCGTTCGTCGTCTATCCGGCGGACAACAGTTTTTACTGCTTCGGCTGCGGCATGGGCGGCAACGCGATCACTTTCGTGCGTGGGATCGAGCATCTCGATTATCCCGACGCGGTCGAGTTTCTCGCCAAGCGCGCCGGCGTCACCCTGATCCGGGATAACAACGATCGCTACGGCAACTATACCGAGAAAAAGGTGGACAAAGAGCGTTTTTACGCGATGAACGTTGAGGCGGCGAAGTATTTTCATCGCTGTCTGCTTTCGGACGATCCGAAGGCGAAGGCGGCGCTCGCGTACTTCACCGAGACCCGCCGGCTTTCGATGGCGACGATCAAGCACTTCGGTCTCGGCTTTGCGCCGGACAGTTACGACGCGTTTTCAAAACATATGCGCGCTCTGGGCTTTTCTTATGAAGAGCTGACCGACGGCTTTCTCTGCGGCAGGAACGACGCAGGGAGATACTACGACGCCTTCCGCAATCGCGTGATGTTTCCGATCATCGACGTCACCGGGCGCGTGATCGCCTTCGGCGGCCGCGTGATGGACAACGAGACCAAGCCGAAATATAAAAACTCCTCGGATACGCCGATCTTCAAAAAATCGCGCAATCTGTTCGCGCTGAATTTCGCGCGGCTGACCTGCTCGGAGCAGATGATCCTCTGCGAGGGCTATATGGACGTCATCGCGATGCACGCGGCGGGATTCACCAATGCGGTCGCAACGCTCGGAACGGCGATCACCGAAGAGCAGGCGAGGATCATGAGCCGCTATACCAAAAAGGTGATCATCTCCTATGATGCGGACGAGCCGGGGCAGAAAGCCGCTCAGCGTGCGCTGCGGATGCTGGAAGAGGTCGGGCTGGAAGTCTCCATCCTTGTGATCCCCGGCGCGAAAGATCCCGACGAATACATCAAGACCTATGGAAAAGAAAAGTTTTCCGAGGTGCTGAACGGATCGAAGGACAAGTTCGATTACCGGGTAGAAAACGTTCTGAAAAAATATGACGTCGCGATTCCGCGCGATAAGATCCGCGCTCTGGATGAAATCGAAAATATTATTTCCGATATAAATTCCGCGGCAGAAAGAAGCATCTGCGCCTCTGTCATCGCAAAACGATTCGAGATGCAGCAGGCGGCGATCGAAGCGGACGTGGCGAGAAAGCGCGCGCAGAACGCGCGAAAAGGAAGCCGCGCCGAAGCCGAGAACGCGCGGCGCATCGCGGCGGGATACGGCGATAAGATCAATCCGGATTTTGCCCGCGCGCCGTCGGTCGCAAAACACGAAGAGGCCGTTCTCGGTATGATGCTTTTGCATCCCGAACATCGCCGTCGTGCGCTGGAAAGCGGCATGCTGACGCGCGAGGACTTTTACACCGAGTTCGGGCGGCGGGTGTTCGATTTTCTCGCCGAGGACTCCGGCGTGGAGCCGGACGAGGTCTTTACGCCCGAAGAGGTCGGCAGGATCACGAAAATGCGGATCGAGCGGATGGAGCTTTCGGACAACGGAGACGAAGTGTTTGACGAAAGCGTCGCCGGGCTGAAGAACGCCGTGCAAAAGCAGGAGACCAAGCAGGTCGCAAGCGGGGAAGAGCTGACAAAACTCATCGCCGGGCTGCGGCAAAAGGAAGAGTAAAAGAGTATTCAAATAAAAGAAAATAAAGGAGAACATGATGAACAACGATAAGATCGACGTCAACGAGCTGATTGAATCGAAAAGCGAGGGCGGTATCGGCAATTCCGACATCATGAAAGCGCTGGAGGATATCGATTACGATATTTCTCAGGCGGACATCGACTCGGCGTCTCCCGAAGAGATCGAGGGGGAAAACTTCAAAGATCTCGAGCGTGACGCGGAGAATTTCGACACGCCGGAAAAGATGGAAAAAATGCTTTCCCAGGAAGGCCTGTCGATCGACGATCCGGTCAGAATGTACCTCAAGGAGATCGGCAAGATCCCTCTTCTGACACCGGAACGCGAAAAATATCTTGCCGAGCAGATCGCGGTCGGCGACAAAGCGGCAAAGGACGAGCTGATCGAAGCGAACCTTCGCTTGGTCGTCAGCATTGCGAAGCGCCACGTCGGAAAGGGAATGTATTTTCTCGATCTGATCCAGGAAGGAAATCTCGGCTTGATCAAAGCGGCGGAGAAGTTCGATCCCTCCAAAGGCTATAAATTCTCGACCTACGCGACCTGGTGGATCCGTCAGGCGATCACCCGCGCGATCGCGGACCAGGCCCGGACGATCCGGATCCCGGTGCACATGGTGGAGACCATCAACAAGCTGATCCGGGTCTCCCGCCAGCTGCTGCAGGAGCTCGGCCGGGAACCGACCCCGGAGGAGATCGCCGAGAAGATGAACATGCCGGTGGAGCGTGTCCGCGAGATCCTGAAGATCTCCCAGGAGCCGGTCTCCCTGGAGACCCCGATCGGCGAGGAGGAAGACAGCCATCTGGGCGATTTTATTCAGGACGACAATGTTCCGGTGCCTGCAGATGCCGCCGCCTTCACGCTGCTGAAGGAGCAGCTGGTGGAGGTGCTGGATACCCTCACCGACCGGGAGCAGCAGGTGCTGCGTCTCCGTTTCGGCCTCGACGACGGCCGTGCGCGCACGCTCGAGGAGGTCGGCAAGGTCTTCAACGTGACCCGTGAGCGGATCCGGCAGATCGAAGCCAAGGCGCTCCGGAAGCTCCGCCAGCCCTCAAGAAGCCGCAAGCTGAAGGATTATCTCGACTGATATGGGCGCGGCAAGGGAACTGTCCGCGCGCCTGCGGGCGATCGCGGATCTGGTGACGGAGGGGTATGCGGTCTGCGACGTGGGCTGCGATCACGGTTTCGT
>CADBPA010000185.1 GCA_902796505.1 uncultured Ruminococcus sp. | reverse complement strand
GATTCCTTTTGCTTTCTGATCTTTCTATACGGACGGTATCGTTGCATTTCCTGAACGGTTCCGCTTTCATTATATCACACATCCGTCCGCTTTTCAAGTCCTTTCGGCGGAAAAACGGGGTTGCCTGATCGGCAGCCCCGTTTCGTTATGGCGCATCCGCGCACCGATCTGCGCTTTACGCCTCTTTTTTCTGTTCTCTTTTGAAGAGCCACCAGGCGAAAAGGATGGTGGCGACGGCGGTGACCGGGATCAGGACGGTCTTGCCGAGGTGAAGGAGCATCTGCAGACCGATCGCGAGAATCAGCGGGATCGGAACGAGCTTCAGGTCTTTCGAGAAATACTTATACGCCAGCGCACCGAACAAGGCGGTGAAGGACATTTCAAACGCCGGGGAGAGTTTCGGATTTTCGAGCACCGGCGTCAGGGGCGTGATGGCAAGAACGCCGACGGCGATGACCAGCGTGGTGACAATGGTGCTTGCCGCGACCGAAACCGAGGAGACGAGCTCGCCCTCGACGCTGCCGTGGCGGACGCCGATATTGTCTCTGGCGTTGACGGCGCAGGGGACCTTCAGGTTGACGAGGTTGCCGGTGAAGAAAGCGAGATAGGTGCCCGCCGTACCGAGCATTGGGGCGTAGGTGATGACCTCGACGAAGCCTCCGACGATGAAGATGATCAAGGCGACCAAGCCTTTCAGGAGAGCGGCGAAGTCGGGCGCTGTGTGAAGGACGATCGCCATCACGGTCGGGACGATGAGGATCAGCAGGATCGCCGCGGCGAGAAAGATACGGCCGAATTTATGATTCTGCTCGTTGAAGCGCTCATAGGAGAAGTCGCTTGCGGTGTTTTCGATCTTCTTTTTCATATCGCTCATCCTCCTTTCAGGCAAACAGAACGGCGGACGCCATTCCGAGCAGCATACTGACGCCGAGCGAGAAATTATCAAGCCATTTCCAGCCGGTCTTTTTGACAATGAGATCGAAGATCGCCATTGAGGCAAAGGAAACGAGGATCACGACGGTCGGCGCATAGGTGGAAAGCGCGGTCGCGCCCTCGCTGCCGATGCCGAGGATCTTCGCAATATCCTCCGCGAGGAAGGAGCAGATCATGGCGATAAACGCGGCGTTAAAGAGGATCGGGCCGAAAGATTTCTTTGCTTTTTTCGGCGCTTCGGCTTTGCCGCCGTCCTCGGAAGCGACGTTCTGCTCTGTTTTTTCTTCCGTCTCTTCCTTGCTCGCCTTGGCTTTGGAGAGGATCTTTTTATCGTACGCCTTGAAGCCGAAGAGACAATAGATCGGACCGGAGAGAATGCCGAGCGTCATCACAAAAGCGATGGTGACGAACTGCCGGCGCGTCATTGCTGCGATCGTGCCTTCATAGATGGTCTTTGCCGCCGCGCCTTCATAGTGCAAAGCGCCGATGACCGAGAGGCGGATCCACGGGAACGGAATTCCGAGCGTTCCCGAAAGCGCGATGACGCCGATCAGGATGCTGATCGAGGGAATGAGGGTAAAAATCGCGCTGATGATCGCGGCTTTTTTCAGATATTTCGGATCCATTCCGATGCGCCGGGCGTCCCGGAACGCCTTGACGATGAAGATCACCGATCCCGAAAGGACGAAGAGGCAGACGATCGCCGCCATCAGATACATCCACCAGGAATTGGCGAGTTCCTGTGTCATATATTCCATACTTTTGCCTCCCTATGTAAACTTTTATTTGAAATTACTTGGCTTTTGCGGCAACTGCCGAGCGTTCGTGAAGGATTTTCAGAGCGTCGATGAACTTCATCACCTGCCTGCCGTCTTCCGGCAGACAACGGTAGATCTCTTTGCCGTTCTGGATCTCAAAATGCTTTCCGGGCGAAAACGGCAGGATGGGAAATGCGCCCGACGGATGCTCGATGCGCAGAGGCTCGCCGCCGACCTTTCCTTCGAGGATCAGTTTCTCGTCGGTCAGCGTAACGACGCCCTCACCGCTGTCACGGAATTTATGCTTTTTCGGATCGATCGTGCGGATCGCGGTTTTGAGGCGAAGGAAGAATCCTTTGCCGATCTTTTTGCGCTGGCGTTCCAGAATCCGGCTGCTCCAATCCGAGACGTAGCGGATTTCGCGCTTCTTCTTTTGGGCGTGGAGAAAGCCGAAGGCGTCCGCCTTCTCGGAAAAACCGCAGGCGTCGCAGACCAGCTCGTTCTCCCCTGCCGCGCGGATGCTGAATTCCTTTCCGCAGATCGGACACATATAAAGAACGTTTTCGAGACCCTGCACTCTGTGGTTGCCTTTATAGAGCACTTTGTATTTTTCCTGCTCGCGGTAAGCGTCAAAGAACAGCGCCTCTTCGGCGCGCCGGCGCACGTCCTCGACCGGCATTGCGGAAAGTTCTTCCTTGCCGAACAACTTGTAGATATCGAGATAAGTGCGCCCGCGGCGGAAGCCGCCCGCCCATTTCGGCATGGCAAAATAAGTACCGACCGTTTTCGCCATATACACGTCCACGCCGAGCCAGCGGAGAAACTGCCACGTTCCTTCGGGGATCGGGGTGGAAAGCCCGTTCTCGCTCATCATCCCGGCGGGATAGATGACGAAGGAATTGCCGCTGTCGACGACGGCTTTCATCCGGCGCAGATCCGAAAGCTCGGTCTGAAACTGCTGCTTCGGGATGACGTGCATCCGCCGCATAACGCCCTGCACCGGCAGAGTGCTGAAAAAGGAATTGCTGACGACAAAGGTCAGCCGCCTCGGCGTTGCGCCGATCAGATTGACGAAATCGAGCGCCGCCTCGTGGTTGGCGATGACGACGTAGGGGCCTTTGGCACGCCGGATCTCGTTGCGCAGGATCTTGCGCTTGAAGATCAGACGAGAAACGAAAAACGCGGCGAAGCGCGCCAGTGTGTAGGAGAAGAAACCGGGTTTCCGATAGCGGCTTTCGGATCTCTTTTTCTCTTCGGAGGGCTTCCGCTCGTTACGTTCAGATAACATATCGCGTCCTTTCCGGCAGAACCGATCTGCCGATTCACGATCACAGAATCAAATCATGAACAATTTGTAAACTTTTTCAGATGCCTTGACAGAGACACCCCGGATTGTTTATAATAGAATCAAGAAAATCTTTTTCGTCATTTTATCATATCAAACTGAAAAAATACTGAAAACGCGTTTTCTTCACACTTTCACGAAAGGCAGTAAAAATGAAAAACAAGCAACTGCGCAACCGGATCATTCTTTACGCGGTCATCGCTCTGATCACCGTCGGCATCGTGGTCCTGATCCTCGTCCTCTCCTCGCCGAAAAAATCCACCGCACAGGCGACGATGCAGGTCGCGTTCGGATCGCTGTCCTCCAACCTTTCCTCGGTCGGTACGGTAAACAGTACGACCGTCTCGCAGAGTATCCCTCTCGCGCATTTTCTCGATGAGGAAACGCTCGATTATTTTGCCGGACTCGGCGACGCGGATGAAATCACGCCGGAAGAGTTTCTGGAAGCCGACCGGGACGGAATCGCGTTTTTCTACTCGGTCGCTTACATAAACGAGGAGTTTATCGACGGCAAGGAGGTCGGGACGGATGGAGATGACGTCGCCGTCATGCGCGTCCTTCCCCTGCGGCTCGACTGGTCTGCCGCCGAAACCGATCTCGGCGTTTCCCTGCCCGACTACGAAACGAAACTGGAGTATCTGAAAACCGACCTGCTGAAGCTTTCCGGATCGAAGATCGCCGTGGCAAAGCTCTCCACGCTCCTCGGCGGTTATCTG
>CADBPA010000184.1 GCA_902796505.1 uncultured Ruminococcus sp. | reverse complement strand
GTCTGCTTCATCATCGCTTACCGCAAGTATTGCAAAGGCTATACGCGGCGGGTATAGACGAGAAAGCCCGAAAACAAAAAAGCACGCCGCGGCGTGCTTTTTTGCATATTTTGAAAAGAAAAGTTTGCAAAACGCGGCTTTCCGGTCAATTTTTCTGCGCGATTTTCCGCATCGGGATCGGCGAGCCTTCGGGGATGAGGCGCGCGCGGTCGAGCGCAAAGACGAGGATCGGGATCAGGACGATCTGCAGGATGATGCCGGGGATCGAGCCGGTGATCGCGCCGGCGATAAACGCCGAGAAGGGGAATTTCGTCGCCGAAAATCCCGCCAGAACAAAGCGCGCCGCGCCCCAGACGATCCGCCCGGCGATCATCGAGATCAGCAGGGTGGCGTAGAGGAAGGGGATCTTTTTCGGGAAGAGGCGGTAGAGAAGCCCGGAGAGGCAGCCGTAGGTCGCGAGTTCAAACGCCATGCCGACCGCGCCGGGGAACATCGGCGGCATGCCGGCGATCAGCGAGCGGAGGATCGGGGTGATGAATCCTACGACGAGGCCGTAGGGCCAGCCGCAGGTGAATCCGCAGAGGAACACCGGCAGGTGCATCGGGCAGAGCGCCTGCCCGATTTCGGGGATATTCCCGGTCAGATACGGCAGGACGATGCCGAGTGCGAGGCAGAGTGCGGAATAGGTCAGGCGGACGATATGCTTGTGTCGTTCCATGGCTTTCATTTTTTATTCTCCATTTTTGATTGCGCTGCGGATGCGGAAGGGCTATCCGCGGTCGTTTGCGTAGCAGGCGATGAGGCGGAGAAGGATCTCGACCTCGGTATCCATTCCCTCGACGGTGATATGCTCCATCGGGCCGTGGAAGGCGTATCCGCCGGTGCCGAGATTGGGGCAGGGAAGCCCCATATACGAGAGGCGCGCGCCGTCGGTACCGCCGCGGATCGGTTCGACCGTCGGCTCGGCTCCGACCGCTTTGGCGGCGGCGATCGCGTTTTCGATCAGATGCATGCAGGGCTCGATCTTTTCTTTCATATTGCGGTACTGCTCGCGGATCGTCAGCTTGACCGTCCCCGCGCCGTATTTTTCGTTCAGCGCCTTTTCGATATGCCGCAGCGTCCGAAGACGGGAATCGAAGACGTTTGCGTCGTGATCGCGGACGATATAGGAGACCTCCGCGCGCTCGACCTCGCCGCCGATGCCGGTCATGTGGAAGAAGCCCTCGTAGCCTTCGGTCATCGCCGGAATATCCGCCGACGGAAGCATTCCGTTGATCTCGCAGGCGACGAGCGCGGCGTTCACCATAATGCCCTTTGCCGATCCGGGATGCACCGAGCGGCCGGTGATCTCGAATTTTGCCGAGGCGGCGTTGAAATTCTCATATTCGAGCGAGCCCTCCGCGCCGCCGTCCACCGTATAGGCGAAGTCCGCGCCGAACGCCGCGACGTCGAAGAAATCGGCGCCCTCCCCGATCTCCTCGTCCGGGGTGAAGGCGACGGCGAGGCGACCGTGGGGGATCTTTTCGGTGATGACGCGCTCAAGTGCCGTCATGATCTCGGAAACGCCGGCTTTGTCGTCCGCGCCGAGAAGGGTGGAGCCGTCCGCCGTGATGAGCGTTCTGCCGGCGAGCGCGGGCAGGTGGGGAAACATTTCGGGGGAGATCGTAACGCCGCCGAGCCGGATCTCGCCGCCGTCGTAGTGCTCGTGCAGGATCGGGCGGACGTTTTCGCCCGAGGCGTCGGGGGAGGTGTCCATATGCGCGATCAGACCGAGCGAGGGGGCGTTCTCATACCCCGCCGTCGCCGGGAGCGAGGCGTAGACGTAGCATTTTTCGTCCACCCGGGCGTCGGCAAGTCCGAGGCTGTGCAGCTCTTCGACCAGCGCGCGCGCCAGATCGAATTCTTTCGGGGAGCTCGGATGGCTGCCGGAGGTTTCGGAGGAGGTGGTGTGATATTTCACGTATCGGAGGAGGCGTTCGTAGGCTCTCATATTCGTTCTTCTTTCTGTCGCTTTTTTGTTTTTCACAGAGGATGCGCGCCGTATGCGGCGTGCGCTTTCGGATGAGGATATTTTAGCATAAAACCGCCGCGCGGTCAAGAGAATTTTCGGAGAAAAGGAGCGAAAAATGCGCCTCCGCGGAAGATCGGGCGCAAAAGAGCAATTTTTGCAATAAAAACCGCAATTTCTGCAATTACGCAAAAAGTGCGTTTATTGTATGATAAAATAGAAGTAATAGGGAGTAAGGAAGAAAAACGATGCCGATCACCCATCTTTTGATCGATCTTGACGACACGATCCTGAATTTTCACGCCGCCGAACGGCGCGCCCTCAAAGCCACGCTCGAAGCATTCGGGCTCGATCCCTCGGATCAGAACTGCCGGATCTATTCCGAGATCAACCTCGGCTTCTGGCAGGCGCTGGAACGCGGAGAGATCACGCGGGAGAGGCTGCTCGTCGCGCGGTTCGAGGCGCTCTATATCCGTCTGCTCGGTCTTTCGCGGCCGCACCCTTCCGCCGCCGAAACGCAGGCGTTCTATGAGAAAAGGCTCTCGGAAGGCCACGATTTTATGCCCGGAGCGAAGGAGATGCTCGACGCGCTCCACGGCAAATACAAGCTCTATCTCGCCTCCAACGGCAATATCGCCGTTCAGCGGCCGCGCATCCGGGACGCGGAGATCGCGCCCTATTTCGAGGATATTTTTATCTCGGAGGAGATGGGGGCGGACAAGCCGTCGAAAGAGTATTTCGACCTCTGCTTTGCGAGAATGCCGGACGCGCACCGCGATCGCACCGCCATCGTCGGCGACAGCCTGACCTCGGATATCCTCGGCGGCAACCGCGCCGGGATCCATACCATCCGCTATAACCCGACAGGCTCGCTTTCGCGCATGGATATCATCCCGGAATTTGAGATCACAAATCTCGCCGATCTGCCGCATCTTCTCGAAAACATTCCGTAAAAGTAAACGATTCTTTGCAAATAAGCCGGTTTTTCCGGCAAAATACGCCTTCGGGCGAGGAAAAACCAAAATCGATCACAAAAGCAAAACGAAAAAGGAAAAACAAAAATGTACTACGGTTACCCCATTTCAGACGCCACCGCCGACCTTGCGAAAAGAGCAGAGGAGGACTGCCGCGAGGTCTTTGCGAAAATCGAAGAAAACGCCCTGTTCTGCACCGGAAAGGTGCTGCGCGCCTTTCAGTCCTGCCGCGTCAATTCCTCGGATTTTCTCGAGGTGACGGGATACGGCTATTCCGACCCCGGAAGGGATAAGATCGAGGCGGTCTATGCGAAGGTGTTCGGCGCGGAGGACGCGCTCGTCCGCCCGCAGCTGATGTCCGGCACGCACGCGCTCTGGGTCACGCTCTCGGCGCTTCTCAAAGCCGGCGAAACGCTTCTTTATATTTCCGGCACGCCCTACGATACGCTCCAGAGCGTGATCGGCACGCTGGGAGACAGCCGCAATTCGCTGATCCGCTGCGGCGTCAAGTACGAGGAGATCGACCTCTGCGGCGACGATTTTGACCTGCCGGCGATCGAGGCGCGGCTGAAACGCGGCGGCGTGCGCGTGGTGGCGATCCAGAGAAGCCGCGGATACGCCGATCGCAGAAGCCTGACGATCGATCAGATCGCCGAGGCGATCGCCCTCGTCAAAAAGGTCGCCCCGGAGGCGATCGTGATGGTGGACAACTGCTACGGCGAATTTACCGAGGACAGAGAGCCGACCGAGGTCGGCGCCGACGTGTTCGTCGGATCGCTGATGAAAAACCTCGGCGCGGGATTTGCCGGAAGCGGCGCTTACTGCGTCGGGCGGCGCGACGTGATCTGGGATATTGCCGAGCGGCTGACCGCCCCCTGCGTCGGCAAGGATCTCGGCGCGAATTTCAACCAGCTGACCGGATTTTTCAAGGGGCTGTTCGTCGCGCCCTCCACTGTTGCAAGCACCCTGAAAGCGATGGCGTTCGCCGCGAGGATCTTCGAGCTTTCGGGCTTTGAGAAGGTCTCGCCGCGCTATGACGAAAAGCGCACCGACATCGTGCAGACGGTCGCCTTCGGAAGCGAGGACAAACTCATCCGCTTTTGCCGCGGCCTGCAGAAGGGTTCGCCGATCGAGGCGTACGTTTCGCCGGTCCCCTCGGAGATGCCGGGCTATCCGCATCCCGAAATTTCGGCGGACGGCACCTTCGTCACCGGCGCGACCAACGAGCTTTCGGCGGATGGGCCGCTGATCCCGCCTTATACCGCTTATATGCAGGGCGGCCTGACCTATGAGAGCGCCAAACTCGGCATTCTCCGCGCGGTGGACGAAATGCTCGGAACGGCGATCGATCCCGAAGAATAAGATGGAAAAAGACAACAATTCTTTGCAAAACAGAGAAATATCTCCGAAAACCGGCGTCTGCTATCTTGTCGGCGCGGGAGAAATGACGGAGGGATTTTCTCCGAAAGACGAGGATCTTGTCATCGCGGCGGACGGCGGATATGCCCACCTTCTCCGCTTCGGCATCCGGTGCGACCTTTTGATCGGCGATTTCGATTCGCTGGACAAGATCCCGGATGAGACCGAGACGATCCGCTTCCCGGTACGAAAAGACGAGACCGACGCCT
>CADBPA010000183.1 GCA_902796505.1 uncultured Ruminococcus sp. | reverse complement strand
TTTGCACGCTCCTGTGCTACAATATCTTTCGTCAAGTCCAACAGAAAAGGAGCATCCCAGAGATGTATTATAGAATGAAAGTCGCCGGGCTGGAACGCGATCTTCCGCTCTGCCCGATCAGCGACAGTATGCAGATCGGCGCCTTCGTCCTCTTCGGCGACGTCGAGCTGACCGAGCGCTGCGCCGAGGAGCTGTACAAAAAAGCCCCCGAGCACGACGTGATGATCACCGCCGAGTCGAAAGGCATTCCCCTGATCCACGCGATGTGCCGCCTCTCCGGCAAAAACCGCTACGTCCTCGCGCGCAAATCGGTCAAACTTTATATGAAGGACGTCCGCAAGTGCGAGACCAAGTCGATCACCACCGCCGCCTCGCAGGTCCTCTATATCGACGGAGACGACGCCGATTATATGAAGGGCAAGCGCGTCCTCATCGTGGACGACGTGATCAGCACCGGCGGCTCGCTCGCCTCTCTCGAAAATCTCGTCGAGCAGTCGGGCGGCATCGTCGTCGGCAAAATGGCGATCCTCGCCGAAGGCGACGCCATCGAGCGCAAGGACATCACCGTCCTCGCCCCCCTTCCGCTCTTTGATCGTGAGGGCAAGCCGCTCTGATCGGCGATCCTTCCCCCTGATTCAACCGCATCCATAAATTCCTTTCTTTCTCCCTGCCCCCGTTGGCAGGGTTTTTTTCTTTCCGGAATTTTCCTTCTCCGGTCTTCCTCCTTTGCCGCTTAATTTCCCGAAGATGGGAAATAATGCGGATAGTACCAAATCGAAGCGGAGGTAGGCGGAATGCGAGGCGGCAGGCTGAACAAGGTCGAGATCTGCGGAGTCGATACGTCTGGGTTGAAACTTTTGAGCGAGAACGAAAAGACCGAACTGCTGAAAAAGGTCAAGGAGGGAGACCTCGCGGCGCGCAACGAGCTGGTGGTCGGAAATCTGCGGCTGGTGCTTTCAGTCATCCGGCGGTTTTCGCCGCGTGCCGAGACGATGGACGATCTCTTTCAGGTCGGGTGCATCGGGCTGATCAAGGCGATCGACCGTTTCAATACCGATCTCGACGTCAAGTTTTCGACCTACGCCGTGCCGATGATCATCGGCGAGATCCGCCGTTATCAGAGGGATAACAATTCGGTGCGCGTCAGCCGCGGAATGCGGGATCTCGCCTACCGCGCCCTGACCGTCCGCGAGGAGATCGCACGCACCGAGCAGAGGGAGGCGACGCTGCATGAGATCGCCGAACGCCTCGGCGAAAGCGAACGCTCGGTCGGCGCGGCGCTGACCGCCATCATCGAGCCGATCTCGCTTTACGATTCGGTCTATAACGACGGCGAGGACTCGGTCTACGTGATCGACCAGCTTTCCGACGATACCAATTCGGACGAGGCGTGGGTGGAGAATATCTCGCTGCGCGAGGCGCTGAAAAAACTCTCCGAGCGCGAGAAGAATATCATCGCCCGGCGGTTTTACCGCGGCAAAACGCAGATGGAGATCGCCGACGAGATCGGCATCTCGCAGGCGCAGGTGTCAAGGCTCGAAAAGGCGGCGCTCGAAAAACTCAAAAAGTATATGGAATGAACGCCCGCGCGTTGCGATCGCTTCCGGCTTCATCGTTTTTTCTTCCGGGCGAGAGGGAAGATCCCTGCCGGAAGCTCCGATCTGCCCTCTGCGTGCCGAGAACGCCTCTGCCCCCCCCCGACAAAGGCGATCCGGCGGGATCCGTCCTACCTGACCTCTCCCCGGCGCGGTTTTTTCGGCAAAATACACCCTTCGGGGCGGAAAACGCGGCAACGCGTTTTTTCTTTTCTCTTTTTTCGCAAAAGGCTTGACATTCCGCCCGGTATGTGATAAAATAAAGTAAGAAAAGTAAGTAAAGTAAGAAAAAGAGAGGTAAAGCAATGAAAGATATTCAGAAAGACCGTTTTATCATCAGCGTAAAGGTCGGGCCGAAAGGGCAGATCACCATTCCGAAGGAGGCGCGCGAGATGTTCGGCATCCGGGAGGGCGATACGCTGATGGTGATGGGCGATAAGGCGCGCGGGATCGCGCTGGTGAAGGACGACGCGTTTTACGCTCTGATGGGAGGATAAGGGATGGCAGCCGTGATTTCGATTTCTCATCTGTGCCGGGACTACCGCGATCTGCGCGCGGTGGACGATCTTTGCCTGACGGTCGAAGAAGGCGAGATCTTTGCGCTTCTCGGCGTCAACGGCGCGGGAAAGACTACGACCGTCAAGATGCTCTCCTGCCTTTTGAAACCCACGTCGGGCGACGCACTCCTCGGCGGCTTTTCGATCGTCACCGAGCCGGATCGCGTCAAATCCCTGACGGATATTTCGATGCAGGAGACGGCGATCGCACGCAACCTGACCGTCATGGAAAATCTCCTCTTTTACGCCGCAGTCCGCGGAATCGAAAAAGAGACCGCCTCGGCGCGCATCCGGGCGCTTTTCCGGGATTTCGGGTTGGGAGAGGTCGCCGACCGGAAGGGAAAGCTGCTTTCGGGCGGCTGGCAGAGAAAACTTTCGATCGCCCTCGCCCTCCTCTCCGAGCCGAAGATCCTCTTTCTCGACGAGCCGACGCTCGGGCTTGACGTGCTGGCAAGGCGGGAACTCTGGCAGATCATCGGCCGCCTGCGTGAAAAAATGACCGTCATCCTTACCACCCACGATATGGAGGAAGCCGAGAGACTCTCCGACCGCGTCGGGATCATGAAGGGTGGCAGACTGCTTGCGGTCGGTACGGCGGAAGAACTCAAACGAAAGACCGGGAGCGAAAGCTTCGAGGACGCCTTCGTCGCGGTCGTCACGGGAGGGAAAAGCAAATGAGATCACTCAAAAATTCTCTTCGGCGCGTCGGCGCTCTGACGTCACGCAACCTCCTCGAAATTCTGCGCGATCCGCTCAGCCTCGCCTTTCTGTTCCTGCTGCCCGGCGGAATGGAGATCCTCTTCTATTTCCTCTTCCACGCGCTCACGCCGCAGTTTTCGATGGACCTTCTGGCGCCCGGAATGGTCGTGTTCGGGCAGGCTTTTTTGTCGCTCTTCCTCGGGCTTCTGATCGCACAGGACCGGGAAAGCTCCTTCATCGTCCGGCTGTATACCACCGGGATCTATTCCTTTGAATTTCTGCTTTCGTACGCGCTCGCCGCTTTGCCGATCGCTCTGCTGCAAGGGGCGTTTCTGCTCCTGATCGGCGCCGTGATCACGCCGTCGCTGTTTTCGCTTTCGCTGCTTTTGTCGCTCTTTGCCGGAATGATCCCGGCGCTGCTTTTTCTCGCGCTCGGCATTCTCTTCGGCTCGCTCTGCAGCAGCAAAGCCGTCGGCGGCGTCTGCTCGATCGTCGTGACCGGGCAGTCGGTGCTCAGCGGAATGTGGTTTCCGCTCGACGGACTCAGCGAAGGATTCCTTTTTGCAATGAACGCCCTTCCGTTCCGTAACGCTTCGGTCTTTCTGCAAAACGTCGCCTCCGGCAGGATCTTAACAGAGGAGACGGGAAGGGCGCTTCTGATCCTCCTCGCCTATACCCTCGTCCTCTTTTCGGCGTCGGTTTTGGTCTATCGCGCGAAGATGCGGCGGAACTGACCGACCGGCAGGAAATGACCGGAAATGGGAAAAAACAAAGATTTATCCCTTGATGGTAAGAGGATTCCGGATCATTTTCAAAAGGCTTTCGGTTTTGCCGGAAGCCTTTCTCTTTGTCTGCTCTTTTTTCATCCGTCTTTTTCTTTTACGCCGCCGGGCGCTCTTCGGCGGCGCTTTCCGCTCTACGCGCGGCGGCAAGCATATTCTCAATGAAGATCCCATATCCTTCGGTCGGATCGTTCACCATCACGTGCGTCACCGCGCCGACCAGCCGTCCGTCCTGCAGGATCGGACTGCCGGACATTCCGCGCACGATCCCGCCGGTCGCCGCGATGAGCGCCGGATCGGTCACCCGGATGCGGAAGGACTTTGCGTCGGTCGAGGTGCGGTCGATCTGCCCGATCTCGATCGTGTAATTCTCGGTGCGTCCGTTCTTCAGGGTAGAGCGGATGGTCGCCGCGCCTTCGTGGATCTGCTCGCGGCTGCCGATCGGGAGAAGCCCCTCTTTCGCGTCGCTTTCTCCGGTCAGCCTGCCGAATACGCCGCACTCGCTGTTGAGAGTCAGCTCGCCCGACTTCTCCTCGGTCAGAACGCCGCGCAGCTCTCCCGGCGCGCCCGCCTCTCCGCGTTTCACGCCGCCGAGGATCACCCCGGTCACCTCGCCCGTCTCCATCGGCAAAAGCGCGCCGCTCTCGCTGTCGCAGACGCCGTGTCCGAGTCCCCCGAAACTTCCGGTCGAAGGATCGGAATAGGTCAGCGTGCCGATCCCTGCCGCCTCGTCCCGGAGAAGAATGCCGATGCGAAGTCCCTCGTCGGTCTTTTTCGGCGTGACCGCGATCTCGACCGTTCGCCCTTCGCGCTCGATCTCAAAAACCACCTCGCCGCCGTCCGATTTCGCCACCTCGCGCCGCACCTGCTCGCAGGAGTTCACCCGGATCCCTCCGACCGAAAGGATCCGATCTCCCGCCCGAAAAAGGCTTTCGCCGGAGTTTTCCTCCGCCTCGCCTGCCACCGTCACGCCGCAGCCGTAGATGCGCATTCCGAAAATACCGCCGCCCGGCACAAGATAGATTTCTTCCTTTTCCGGATCGCCGCTCTTTCCGTCCTGCTCTTTTTTCTCGCCGAAAAAGAGTTCGAGAAAACGCGATCCGACCGTCTGATTCTCCGCGAGCGCCGGCTGACTCTCCCCGCCTCCGACCGCGCCGACGGGAAAAACAAAGAACGAAAGCAGAGCGGCGCATAGTAAAAGCAAGGCTGTCGCTCTGCCGGAAATTCTCCTTGACATATTGATTCCTCCACGATTATTTCTCTGTATTCCGGCAGAAAACGCCGTAATGCTAATTTCCGCATTTTCGCCTCCGATATGTATAGCAATTTCCGCCAAAAAGCGCTTATGCAAAGAATTGTTTGCATAAGCGCCTCATTTTTATTTTTTTGGATCGGAATCGGTTTGTCTTCTTTGTCAATCCATGCGGATGTTATCCGCGTTCTTTTCGGCGTAAAGTCCGGTCGTCTCCATCCCCGATAAAAGCCTTTCGCACGCGGCGGCGATCGCCTCGCCGACCAGTTCATCGCGGTAGCCCGAAAGGACGGCTTCGCCGTTTTCTTCATAATACTCCGCGCTCTTTTCCACGCGGTAGAGAATATAATACTGCGCGGCGTTCAAACCGTCGCGTATGAGGATCGGGCGGGAAGTTTCGCCGGGCGCAAGCGCAAACGCCGCCTCGGTGATCTCTCCGTAAAGGGCTCTGTCAAAGGAATGCCGCCCGACGAGAAGCCCGACGTTTGCGTCATAGCTCGTCGTCGCGGTGAAGCCGAGAACGTAGTTTCTCACCTCTTCGGGGCTGTTCTTTTTCGCGATCGCGTCGCGGATCTCCCCGGCGCGCTTTTCGCTGAAATACTCGGCGTTCAGCGTGGCGAGCAGAACGAGAGCCGAATCGGATCCTTCATAAAATTCCTTTGCTGCCGCACTCTGCGCTGTGCGCTCCTCCTCGGTCAGCCGCTCGGCGTCCGAGATCCTCGCCGTCAATTCCTCATAGGCGAGCGAGTAGCGGTAGAGAAGATCCTGCGCCGCGTAGTTCAGATACATCTCCTTCAAAGACGCAAGATACGCGTCGTAATCTCCGCCGAAGCCTGCCACGCCGTCGCCGCCCTCCACCGAGCTTGCGATCATCTCCTTCACTTTTTCGTCGCACTCCTTCGAGTAGGGATCGAATCCCCCTTCTTCGGCAAGCGCCAGCACGGCGTAGATCTCGGCGCAGCGCTCTGCCGCCGCCGCTTTCGCCTCCTCCTCGGTCATTTCTTCCCGGTCGAGCGAAAGGTAGAGCGCGCGGAAGAGTTCGTAGCGCACCTCGTATCGGCCGCCGTCCGCCTTCGGAAAGGTCAGCACGACCGCCGCCTCCTCCGCGGTGCTTTCCACCGCCGGATATTTTTCGCTTTTTTTGCATCCCGCGAGCGCGCCGGCGCATCCGAAGATCAACGCCAGAGCGGCGAGCAGGGAAAGAATTTTTTTCATCGGAAGACTCCTCCGTTTTCTCCGCAAATCGCTTTTTTACCTTTATTATACCGCAAAGGCGCGAACAAATCAAGTCCGACTTCCGCCGAAAGTGTGAATTTTTTGTGAAAACTTTCCCGATCGGGGCAAATTCTCTTGACGGCGGCGAAAAAATATGTTATACTTTTCCCATCCGAAAGAATCCATGTGAAGGGACGTGCAATTATGCCTGAAAATTATTCGGTGTCGATGGCGAAGGTGATCGAAGCCTTCCGCCTTGAAACCCTCTATCTGCCCGATCTGCCCGAAAATATTCCGATCACCTGCTCGCGCGTCAACCGTCCGGGGCTTCCCCTGATCGGCTTCTACGACCACTATGAGCAGGCGCGCATTCAGATCATCGGCAAGGTCGAAAATCTCTTCCTTGCCCAGCTTCCCGCCGAAGAGCGGCAGAAGAGCCTCGAAAACTTCTTCCGTTCGGCGCCCGTCGGCGTGATCGTCACGACCTCGATCGTCGTCGAACCCTCGACGGTCGAGCTTGCCGAAAAATACAAAGTCCCCCTTCTGCGCACCTCCGAGCGCACCTCCGACTTTATGGCGGCCTTGATCTCCTTTCTCAACGTCGAGCTCGGTCCGCGCATCACCCGGCACGGCGTTCTCGTCGAGGTCTACGGCGAAGGCATCCTCCTCGTCGGCGATTCGGGCGTCGGTAAGAGCGAAACGGCGATCGAACTGGTCAAGCGCGGTCACCGCCTCATCGCGGACGACGCCGTCGAGATCAAGCGCGTCTCGGCAACCACTCTGGTCGGCCGCGCGCCGGAGATGATCCGCCATTACGTCGAACTGCGCGGCATCGGCATCGTGGACGTCCGCCGTCTTTTCGGTATGGGCGCCATCAAGGAAAGCGAGAAGATCGACCTCGTCGTCAATCTCGAAACCTGGCAGGAAGGGAAGATGTACGACCGCCTCGGTCTCGACGAGGAGAAGGTGGACATTCTCGGCATCGAAGTGCCGTCGATCCTTCTGCCCGTCCGCCCCGGGCGCAACCTCTCGGTCGTCATCGAAGTCGCCGCCATGAACAATCGCCAGAAGCGCATGGGCTACAACACCGCCGAGGAATTCAACAAGCGCCTGATGGAATCGATGGGGCAGTGATCGCGGAAAGGCTTCCCGAAAAGGAAGATTTGTTTTCTAAAAAACAACGAAAAAAGGCTTCCCGAAGAGGAAGCCTTTTTTTGCGGAAAAGAGTCTTTGATTGCAATATTTGCAAACAATTCTTTTCAAATCCGGCAATTTTCGGATGATTTTCGCGCCGCAGCTTCGCTTTATTCCTCCGAAAGATACATCGTGCTTTCGATCTTTCCGGGACCGGCGGCGTCCGGCAGGATCAGCCGGAAAAGCATATCGGCAAACAGTTCGTGCATCCTGCGCACCGGGTGATTGACGCGGTTGGCGAGCAGCGCCGTCGTGTCGGTCGTTTCGGAGAGCTTCTTCCATTCGCCGTAGCAGTCGCAGACGGTCACGCCCATCTGCCGCGCCAGTTCCATAGAGGCGTTCATATAGCGATCCATCCGTCCGCTGTTCTGCATTTCGGCGGTCTTTTTTGCGTATTCGTAATGCTGTTTCGGGGTGTTTTCGTCCACGTAGGTGTTCAGCATATTCGGCGTCATCAGGATGACCTCATCGCAGGCGGCGGTGCATTTTTCAAAGATCTCGCGCAGGGCGGCGAGATAGTCCTCAAGTTCGCGGTTGACGTCGTTCAGCCCGAAGCAGACGATGACGAGATCGGGGCGATGCGAGAGCACCTGCCGCTCCATCCGCTCCACCGAATCGATGGCGGTCAGTCCGCCGATGCCGGCGTTGATGACGTTGACCGGGACGTAGGACGACACCGCGTTGATCTTTCTGCGCAGCCTCGCCCAGTAAACGCTTTCGTAATCGATCTCGCCGTCGGCGACGGCGCCGTGCGTCACGCTGTCTCCGAACGCTACGATGGTGATCGGTCCTTCCTTGACGAGATCCGCGCGGCCCATGCGGATCTTTTCTCTGATCTTCATAGCGTATGCCTTCTTTCTTTTTTCTCTATTGTAGCACGCTCCCCCGTTTTCTGTCAAGTCCGGCGAAAAAAATCTTTCCGGATCCCGCATTTATCTTGACTTTTCCCGCGCGCTTGTGTATAATAAAAGCGGTTTCGCCGGACGCACCCCCGGCAAGAAAGGATTTTCATTATGGCCATCAGCTTTGACCGCAGTACCAAAACCTTCTATCTCGACGGCAGATCGATCACCTACGCCTTCACCGTCAATTCCTACGGCTATGCCGAGCATCTCTATTTCGGCAAAAAGATCTCGCACGATCCGCTCTTCTTCACCCGCGGCGGCGGAATGGGCGATCACGAGCCGCTGCCCCCCGAAGTCCGCAGAGGATACGCGAGCTACGATATGATGTGGACCGAGTGTTCCTTCCACGGCACCGGCGATTACCGCGAGCCCTGCGTTCTGGTGGAAAACGCCGCAGGCGACCGCCTCTCCGATCTGCTCTTTGCCGGCTATGAGATCCTTTCCGAAAAGCCGCGCATTCCCGGAATGCCCTCCTCGCGCGGCGGAGAAACGCTGGTGCTTCACCTTGCCGACAAGTTCACCGCCTTCTCGGCGGATCTTTACTATACCGTCTGGGAGGACGAGGACGTGATCGCTCGCCGCGCCGTCTACCGCAACGGCGCCGATACCCCGGCAAAACTGCGCCGCGCCTATTCGTTCAGCCTCTCGCTGCCCGGGCAGGAGTACGACGCGATCTCCTTCTACGGCGGCTGGGCGAGAGAGCGCACCCCCGAACGCACCCCGATCGGCCACCACGTTTATGCGATCGACTCGAAACGCTGCTCCTCCTCCGCCTCGCTCAATCCCTTCCTGGTGATCGCCGGGCGGCATACCGACGAGGACCGGGGCGAGGCGATCGGCGTGAGCCTCGTCTATTCCTCCTCCTTCGTTCTCAAAGCGCAGGGGACGGGCGGCGGCGACACGCTGCTGACCGGCGGCGTCAACGACTTCGACTTCGGCTATCATATGGAACCGGGCGAGGAATTTTATACCCCCGAAGTGCTTCTCGCCTATTCGGACGAAGGCCTCGGCGGAATGAGCCGCGCGATGCACGACCTGCTGCGCGACCATCTGATCCAGCCGCGCTACGTAAAGTCCTCCCGTCCGCTTCTGCTCAACAACTGGGAAGGGACTACCTTCCATTTCACCTATGAAAAACTCGCCGCGATCGTCGACGCCGTGAAAGGCACCGGCATCGACACCTTCGTTCTCGACGACGGCTGGTTCGGCAAGCGCGAGGATCCGAGCTCCGGGCTCGGCGACTGGTTCGTCAACGAGCAAAAGCTCGAAGGCGGCCTCGACCGGCTGATCGAACACGTCCACGGCGCCGGCATGAAGTTCGGGCTTTGGTTCGAGCCGGAGATGATCTCGGAGGATTCGGAGATCTACCGCGCGCATCCCGACTACGCCATCGGCGTTCCCGGCCGCGATCATTGCCGCACGCGCCAGCAGCTCATGATGGACCTCACCCGTGCGGACGTGCGCGATTATATCGCCGATTCGGTAAACAAAATTTTACATTCTCATCAGATCGACTACGTCAAATGGGACTATAACCGCGACGTGACCGAGCAGTACACCCTCGGTCTTCCTCCCGAACGGCAGTCCGAATTTGCCTACCGCTTTGCCCTCGGCGTGTACGATCTTTTCGAGCGGATCGTCGAAGGCAACCCCGATATTTTCTTCGAGGGCTGCGCCAGCGGCGGCGCGCGTTTCGATCCCGCCGTCCTCGCCTATTTTCCGCAGATCTGGACCTCGGACGACTCGGACGCCGAGGAGCGCACGAAGATCCAGACCGGCACCTCCTACGCCTATCCGCTCTCCTCGATGGCCTGCCATCTCTCCTCCTGCCCGAATCACCAGACCGGGCGCACCGAATCCTTCGCCACCCGTGCCGACATCGCCCACCTCGGCGCGACCGGGTATGAGCTGGACAGCACCAAGCTGACCGAAGAGGAGATCGCCGCCATCCGCGAGCAGACCGCCGAGTACCGCGAAATGGAGGATCTCATCCTCTTCGGCGACCTCTACCGCATCGACGATCCCTTTACCGGCAACTATTTCTCGGAGGCGATCGTCTCGAAGGACAAGAGCCGCGCCTACCTGATCGCCTACCGCCGTCTCGGCGGCGTGAACAGCGAGGCGCATCGCGTGAAAATGCGCGGTCTCGATCCGAAGAAGAACTACTTCGTCCCCGAACTTTCCCTGATCCTTTCGGGCGCCACGCTGATGAACGTCGGTCTGATCCCGAACTTCGGCGGTCACGCGTCGGGCGATTTCCGCACCGCGAAATTCCACTTTGAAGAAAAATAAATTCCGGAAGAACGACCGATGAAACCCCGACCTGTCTTTGCCGCCCCCGGCGTCCGCTTTGTCGATACGCATACGCATTCGACCTACTCGCACGACGGAAAGAGCAGTCTTGCCGAGATGCGCGCCGCGATGAGCGCACGCGGCGTGGACTTCGCCGTCACCGATCATTTCGATACCGAACTTGCCTGGGACGGCGACCGTTTTTCTCCGATCCTGCGCGCCGCCGAGGAAGCCGAGCGGCTGAACCGGACGCCCGGCGCGCATATCTACCACGGCGTGGAGATCGGCGAGGCGATCTGGAACGATACGGCGGCGGATCGGATACTTTCCCTCTGCCGTCACGACGTCGTGATCGGCTCGATCCACTCGGTGCGCTATCCCGGCTGGATGCAGCCTTTTTCGCTGATCGACTTCCGAAACTTTCCCGCGGAAAAACTCGACGGCTATCTTTCGCAGTATTTTACCGATCTTGCCGAGACGGCGGAGACCGCCGATTACGATATTCTCGCGCATCTGACCGTCCCCTACCGCTATCTCATCGGAAAATTCGGTCTTGCGGTCTCGCCCGAACGCTTTCTGCCCGAGATCTCGGCGATCCTCGATACCGTCATCCGCAGGGGAAAGGCGCTTGAGGTCAATACTTCCTGCCTCGGCTCGGCGTATGACGTGCTGATGCCCGACGAGCGCATCCTCCGCCTCTACCGCGAAAAGGGCGGCAGGCGGCTCACCATCGGCTCGGACGCGCATCTCGCAGAAAACGCCGCGCACGCCTTTGAATCGGCGAAAAACGTTCTCCTTTCGATCGGATTTTCCGAGCTGACCTATTACGAAAATCGCCGCCCGATCGCCTACCCGATCGCATAAATGACAACGATTCTTTGCAAAATTGACGAAAAAGGAGAAGAAAATGCAAACCGAAACGCAAAAGAAGAGAAACGAACTGTACCGAAAACTGCGCAAGCTCCGCTATTATCAGCACGCGCTCGGCATCCTGAATTTCGATTTTGAAACGATCGCCCCGAAGAACGCAAAACCCGATCAGGGCGCGACGATGAGTTTCTTCGCCAACGAGGCGTTCAAGCTTCAAAACAGCCGCCGCATGAAGGAGCTGATCGTGTATCTCCACGAACACAGGGAGGAGCTCGATCCGCTCGACCGCCGCCTCTCGGATCTGCTTTACGATTCCTATGAAAAGCAGAAGAACGTCACCCCGGCGGACGACCTGCGCTGGTCGAATATCTACAACAAAGCCTATATGGATTGGGAAAACGCGAAGCGCGCGGCGGATTTTTCGCTCTTTTCGGATTCTCTCGCCGCCGTCATCGAAGCCGGCCGCGAGCAGGTCGCCCTGCGTGAGAACAAACTGCCGGATCTCTACGATAATTTCCTCAACGATTATGAGCGCGGCGTCCTCTCGGACGAGCTCGACCGTTTCTTCGACGAACTGAAAGACGGGCTTCGCTCGCTGATCGCGCGCATCCGGGCGTCAAAACATAAGATCCGCACCGATTTTCTCTCCCGCAAAGTCCCGATCCCGAAGCAGCAGGCATTCTCCGACTATCTGCTCCGGCTGAACGGCTACGATTTCGACCGCGGCGCGATCACCACCACCGAGCATCCCTTCACCTCCGACATCGCCGAAAATGACGCGCGCGTCACCACCCATTACCATGAGGATATGGTCCTCTCGAATATGTACTCGGTCATCCATGAGGGCGGCCATGCCATCTTCATGCAGAACGAGCCGGCGGAGGACTACGCGCATTTCATCAACGACGAGATCTCAAACGGTATGCACGAATCGGTCTCGCGCTTCTACGAAAACGTCATCGGCAGAAGCGAGGAGTATATCCACCTGATCTATCCGAAGTTTCACGAACTCTTCGCCGAAGAACTCGGCGACGTCAGCGAGCGGGAACTCTACGAGGCGGTCAACCTCGTCGAGCCGTCCCTGATCCGCACCGAGGCGGATGAGGTGACCTACGGGCTGCACATCGTCATCCGCTATGAGATGGAAAAGAAGATCTGCTCCGGAGAACTCCCAGTCGAGGCGATCCCCGATGCGTGGAGCGCGCTCTACGACGAGTATCTCGGCGTGCGCCCCCGAAACGACGCCGAAGGCGTTCTGCAGGACGTCCACTGGACCGGCGGCTTCGGCTATTTTCCGAGCTACGCCCTCGGCAACGCCTACAACGCGATGTACCTTCAAAAGATCGAGCGCGAGATGGATTTTCGCGGCGCGATCCGGGAGGGACGATTCTCCGAAATCAAAGAGTGGATGCGCAAGAACGTCTTCGCCGAGGCCAACCGCCTCTCTCCGAAGGAGTGGCTTCTCGCGCTTTGCGGCAGACCGCTCACCGCAAAGGATTTCCTCGCCTACCTCGAACGCAAATATACCGATATTTATCGGCTCTGATCCCGAAAAATCTGCATATTTATCCGGTCGACGGCGGCGTTTATGCGCTCCGTCGCCGACTTTTTTTGCCTTTTTGCGAAAAATTTTCGTTTTTCTCTTGACATTTTCGCCGGAATCTGCTATACTTCTCTCATCAGCGATGACCGGAGAGAAGTACCGCGGGATCCCGCCGCACAGAGAACTGCCGTTTGGTGCGAGGCAGCAGGGGGGATCGATGCCGGGAATTACGCTCCGTGAGCTCCGCGCCGAAAGCCTTATCGGTCAGGCGCGGCGGTTTGCTCCGTTATCGGCAGAACGTATAAGCGCTCCGCGCCGTACGTGCAGAGGCCCGCCGCCGTGAGGCGCGGGTGAACAGAGGTGGTAACACGTGAGAATGCGTCCTCTGGCCGACAGTCGGCCGGGGGTTTTTGTTTTGCCTGACAGCCCCTTCAAACCGCAAGGCAAATCCGATTCCGGGAGGAATATTCTATGGAAGTTTTCGTCATCTCGCTCTTTCTCGTCCTGTTCTTTGCCGTGATGATCGGCATCGGGATCTATTGCCGCAAGTCCGCCTCCGGGGTGGACGGCTTCGTCCTCGGCGGCAGATCGGTCGGACCGTGGCTGACGGCGTTCGCCTACGGCACGTCCTATTTCTCCGCTGTCATCTTCGTCGGCTACGCCGGGCAGTTCGGCTGGAATTTCGGGCTTGCCTCGACATGGATCGGCCTCGGCAATGCCTTCATCGGCTCGCTGCTCGCCTGGGTGATCCTCGGTCGGCGCACCCGGGTGATGACGCGGCATCTCGGCTCGAAAACCATGCCGGACTTCTTCGGCACGCGCTTCGAGTCCCCCGCCCTCCGCGTCGCCGCCTCGATCATCACCTTCGTCTTTCTCATCCCCTATACCGCCTCGCTCTATAACGGGCTCTCCCGCCTCTTCGCCATGGCATACGAAGGGATCGATTACTCGGTCTGCGTGATCGTGATGGCGGTGCTGACCGGGATCTACGTCGTCTTCGGCGGCTATATGGCGACCGCTCTCAACGATTTTATTCAAGGGCTTGTGATGCTCGTCGGCATCGTCGCGGTCATCGGCGCCGTCCTCGCGGACAACGGCGGCTTCACGGCGGCGATCGAAGGCCTTGCCGAGGGCGCCGGATGGCAGTACGCCTCCTTCTTCGGCGCCGATCCCGTCTCGCTGCTCTTCGTCGTCCTGCTGACCTCGCTCGGTACCTGGGGACTGCCGCAGATGGTCGGCAAATTCTACGCCGTCAAGAATGAGGACGCCATCAAAAAAGGCACCGTTATCTCCACCGTCTTCGCCGTCATCGTCGCCGGCGGATGCTATTTCCTCGGCGGTTTCGGGCGGCTCTACCCCGTGGACGTCAAGGCGCTTGGCTTTGACGCCGTGATCCCCACCATGCTCTCCGGGCTTTCCCCGGTCATCATCGGGATCGTCATCGTCCTCGTTCTCTCCGCCTCGATGTCCACCCTCTCCTCGCTCGTCCTCACCAGCTCCTCCACCCTGACGCTCGACTTCATCGCACCGATCGCCGAGCGGAAAGCGGCGATGAGCGACAAGAAGAAAACGCTCGTCATCCGGATCTTCCTCTGCGTTTTCATTCTCATTTCCGCCGTCATCGCCATCTTCCAGTCCAAATCGAAAAACCTCTTCATCGCGCAGATGATGGGCGTCTCCTGGGGCGCGCTCGCCGGTGCCTTCCTCGCCCCCTTCCTCTACGGTCTGTATTGGAAAAAGACCACGAAAGCCGGCGTCGCCGCCTCCTTCGTCTTCGGCGTCTCGCTGGAGATCGTCCAGCTCTTCATCTCGCTCGGCGCGCTCGACGTATCGGGCTCGGCGTTCTTCTCCTTCGTTTTCAAAAACTCGCTCTATTCCGGCGTGTTCGCCATGCTCGGCGGCCTGATCCTCGTCCCACTCGTCAGCCTCTTCACGCAGAAAACCGTCCCCGAAAATACCGACCGGTGCTTCGCCTGCTATCAAAGCACCGCCACCGTCCCGGTCACCGAAGTCCTCG
>CADBPA010000182.1 GCA_902796505.1 uncultured Ruminococcus sp. | reverse complement strand
CTTGAATTTTTGCGAAAGGACTTGAAAAAAATATGAAAATCCTTTATAATTTGATGTGTTGATGAACGTGATACGCAATCAGCCCGGATGCTCCTTTCGACGAAGATATTTCCGCCGCGTGGCTTCTCCGCCGCGCAGATGGCGTTCCGCCTTGTTTTTATCCAGAACTTTCTTGACTTCCTCGTAAAGCCCGAAATTCAGACGTTCGAGCTTCTCGGTGAGATCTTTATGTACCGTGCTTTTGCTGATCCCGAAGTATTGAGCGGCGGATCGGACGGTCGCCCCGTTTTCCAGAACGTATCCCGCGATCTCCTCGCACCGCTCACGATAAATCTTCTTCACGTTCGCTTCTCCTTCCCGTTTCGTGATCCGCTTTGCCGCCGATCTCTTTTCGGTTATTACACTATATGAAAGGCATCTTCCGAAAATGCAAAAAGAAGAAATCAAATTTCAGAATTCCACCGTCTTCGAAGGAATGACTTCGATCCGGGCGCTGATCGCCGCCATCGACCGCGGCATCTCCGACAGAAGGATCGAAAGCGTTCTTTATGACGAAGCGAAAAAACAAAAAAATATAAAAGAGATCGGATATTTAAGGGCAGTTTCGCAAAAATACAGATTTTCTTTGCGAGAATGCGGCGCTGAGGAAATCGAAAAACTGACGCTCGGAACGTCAAACGGCGGTCTGATCGCGATCGCGGGAAAGCGCACCATCCCGACGCTTGAGGATACGACTTCCCTTCCCGAAAACGGTTTCTTTGCTTTGATCCAAGGGATCGAAGATCCCTACAACTTCGGTTACGCGCTCCGCTCGCTTTATGCCTGCGGCGTGGACGGCGTGATCCTTCCGGGGCGTAACTGGTTCAGCGCCGCCGGCGTCGTTTGCCGCAGTTCCGCCGGTGCGTCCGAGCTGCTCCCCGCCTACACCGCCGAGCCGACCGCGGCGGCAAAACTTTTCCGCGCAAGGGGGTATCGCATTCTTTGCGCCGATGAGCGCACCGACGATCTGCTCGGTGCGACCGAACTGAAAAAGCCTCTTCTTCTGATCGCCGGCGGCGAGCGGCGCGGGATCTCGCGCGAACTGCTCGACCTCTGCGATCTTCGCGTCCGCATCCCCTATGCGCGCGACTTCGGAGCCTCTCTGTCCGCCGCTTCCGCCGTCACGATGTTCGGCTATGAGATCATGCGGCAGAATTTTAAAAAAGAATGATCCGGTTTTCCGGGATAGAAAAAAGATGCCCCGTAACGAGGCATCTTTCTTTATGGGGTGATTCAGTTGCCGTTTCTGTTGCCGCCGCAGCCGCATCCACCGCCGCCGCGAATCGGGCGATTCTGTTCGCCGTGTTCGGTAGCGCGGAATTCGCCGACCGGGAACGGCATCGTGCGGAAGAGCTGGCAGGGATTGTCGTCGTTCTGCGCGGCGACGCATTCCTTCTCCGGTACGCTGTAATCCGCCGCCTGAACGACGAGCTGCGCCGGGCGCTGAATGCGGATGACCGAGAAGATGCCGAAAGAGACGTAGAGGCGCACGCCGTCGGTAAGGATGATCGGATCGGCGTCCATCAGCCCTTTCACGCGATCGGGGATCTCGACGAGCTCGTTATTTGGCGTCGGGCAGCCGCATTCCTTGACCTTCGAGCCGAGGACGATCGGCGCGGCGGATTCGACGACGGCGGTCGGATCGTTGCTGCCGACCGTGTCGAAGTTTCCGATGTTGCAGTAATCGTTCATCGGATCGGACGAGAAGCTCTGAACGCTCCCCTCGCCGCCGTAAAGGATCACGTCCTTTTCGAGGATCGAGAGACCGTGGGTGATCTGACTGCGATTCAGGCCGAGGCAGATCTCGCACTCGACGTCGATATAATAGCGAACGGTGACCTGGTAGAATCCGCGGTTGAACGGAACTTCATCCAGCCCGACGTACGCCCAGAGGATCTTGACCGAACGGATACGGACGTTGGTCGCGTTCGAGAGCGCATCCTGCCCGGCGGGCGAAAGATAGACGCGCGCATTCTCGAAGCAGTCCCGGTCGCGGCAGCAGTCCATCACGCGATCGGTGTCGATAATGACGTTTCCTCTCCCCTCTCCCTGGAAGGGGAGCTGATTGTTTCTTTGTTCTTGCATTGCACTTCTCCCTTGTTGATGCATCAGATGAGATACGAGGCAGTCGGCCTCGGTAACATTTTATGCGACGCATCGGGATCGGTGATAAGCAAAAAGAAAAGGATCGCGGAAGTTCTCTGCGATCCTTTTTCCCGTCCGGGATCAGACGTATTTTTTGATGGTCTCGGTCGCTTCTTCCACGGGGATCGAAGCGGTCATCACGATACGGGCGTCTGCCGAAACGGCGGCAAGGCGATCGAGAATCGCGTCGAATGCCGCAACGTCGCCCTTGCAGATCTTGAGCGCGGAATCGACGAACAGATCGGTAATGTCGCTGTTGGACGCGAGGATGCCGGTGATAAAGCCGTAGAGCGCCTCGGCGTTGTCGATGCCGTACTGATCGGTATCCACAAGGCGAGCCTTGTATGTAATATCGAGTTTCAATTTATCGCCCTTCTCGATGCAGACGACCGCACCGTTCGAGGTTTCCGCGGCGGAGTTGACGAGCTCAATCAGACTTTTGGTTTTGCCGGAGCCTTTCGCGCCGATCAATAATTGAATCATGGGTTTGACCTCCTGTTTTTTTCTCTGTCTATATTTTACACCATTCCGCGAAAAAAAGCAAGTGTTTTTTTCGTCTTTCGGTGAAAATGTACGTAAAAAATTTTTGTTTGATTTGTATAGCGGTAAAACCGCGATAAAATCGCGGTAAAATCGCGGTAAAATCACGCTTTTTCGATCCTTGCGCGGAGTTTTTCGCCCGATTCTTCGTATCCCGGCTTGCCGAGGAGCGCGAACATATTCTTCTTGTATGCCTCGACGCCCGGCTGATCGAAGGGATTGACGCCGAGAATATAGCCGGAAACCGCGCAGGCAAGCTCAAAGAAGTAAACGAGATAGCCGAAGGAGTAGGCGGTTCTGTCGTCAAGCTCGATACGGATATTCGGAACGCCGCCGTCGTTGTGGGCGATCAGCGTGGCGAGCATCGCGGTCTTGTTCACGTAATCCAGCTCGCGGCCGGCAATGAAGTTCAGGCCGTCCACATTTGCGGGATCGTCGGGGATGACGAAGCGCGCGCCGGGATCTTTGACCGAAACGACCGTCTCAAAGATCGTCCTCTGCCCCTCCTGAATGTACTGGCCGAGCGAATGCAGATCGGTCGAGAAAACGACCGAATCGGGGAGAATGCCCTTGTTGTTCTTCCCTTCGCTTTCGCCGTAAAGCTGTTTCCACCATTCGTTGAGCATCAGCATATACGGCTCATAACCGACGAGGATCTCGCAGCATTTGCCCTTGCGGAGCAGAATATTGCGCAGCGAGGCGTACAGGACCGCGTCGTTTTCGGAAGGATCCGGCGAAGTATAGGTCTTTCTTGCGTCGTTTGCGCCCTGCATCATGGCGTCGATATCGATCCCGGCGCAGGCGATCGGAAGCAGACCGACGGCGGTCAGCACCGAATATCTTCCTCCGACGTCGTCGGGAACGACGAAGGTTTCGTATCCGGCCTCATCCGAGAATTTCTTGAGCGTCCCCTTCGCGCGGTCGGTCGTGACGAAGATGCGCTCTTTCGCGCCCTCGACGCCGTAACGGTCGATCAGCATCTGTTTGAACACGCGGAAGGCGATGGCGGGCTCGGTTGTCGTTCCGGACTTGGAAATGACGTTGACCGAGAAATCGCGCCCCTCGCAGATCGAGATGATCTCGGTCAGCGCGGTGGGAGAGATATTATTGCCGGCAAAATAGATGTCCGGGGTATCCTTTTTCAGATTGTTGTAAAGCGGACTCTTGACGAATTCGATCGCCGCTCTCGCGCCGAGATAAGAGCCGCCGATGCCGATGACGATCAGGATCTCGCTGTTCTTGCGGATCTTCTGCGCCGCGGCTTTGATGCGGGCAAATTCCTCTTTGTCATAGTTTTCGGGAAGATCGATCCATCCGAGATAGTCGGCACCCGCTCCGGTGCGAGCGGCGAGCGTTTGGAAAGCGGCTTCGGCTTCCGGGCGGATCGCGGCGATCTCTTCCCCGCTGATGAATCGTTCGGTAAATCTGGTGTCCAGTCTGATGCTCATAAAAGAACCTCTTAAAAGATTTAATTTTATACTATTATACACGATTTTTCTGCGTATTGCAAGTATCTATCTGATTTTCTTCGGATTTTATTCGGCATTTTTTCCGAGGATCACGCCGATGAGGCGGAAGACGACCTCGGCAAAGTCGATCCGATCCACGCCGTCCTTCGCGCAGACCTCGCATTCGCCGATCTTTTTCTCCCCGGAGTAAAATTCGATCTTTCCGACCGCCTGCCCTGCTCTGACCGGCGCCGCGACCGATTCGGGGATCGAATACCGCTTCTCCACGCCTGCCGCCTCGCCTCTGCTGACGAGCGCCGTAAAAGGCTTTGCGACCAGAGCGGTGCGGCTCGCTTTTCCGCCGGTGACCGGGAGGTATTCGAGAAATTCCTCCGGGGTTTCATAAAGCGAATATTTCGAGAAACCGTAATCGAGCAGTTTTTTTGCGATCGCGTTGCGTTCATCCCGCGTCTGCGCGCCCATCACGACCGCGATCAGCTGCATCCCGTCGCGCTTGGCGGCGGCGCTCATGCAGAATCCGGCGCGGTCGGTCGATCCGGTTTTCAGGCCGTTGCAGCCGCTGTAAAAGCGAACGAGGCGGTTGGTGTTCGTCAGGGTAAATTCACCGTCGCGGATCGTGTCCTGCCAGATGGAGGCGTATTCGGTGATCTTCGGATGCGAAAGAAGCGCGCGGGACATCAGGGCGATATCCATTGCCGAGGTGACGTGATTTTCGGTCGTATCGTCGAGCCCGGTCGCATTCTCAAAATGCGAATCCTTCATGCCGAGTTCGGCGGCGCGGCGGTTCATATCGGCGACAAAACCTTCCTCGCTTCCCGAAACGAATTCGGCAAGCGCGACCGCCGCGTCGTTTGCGCTGGCGATCACCGTACATTTGAGCATATCCTCGACCGAGAGCGATTCTCCCTCTTCGAGAAAGACCTGACTGCCGCCCATCGAAGCGGCGTACGCCGAAACCGGGACCATCGTCGCAAGATCGAATTTTCCCCCGTCCAGCGCTTCCATCGTCAGAAGCAGCGTCATGATTTTCGTGACGGACGCCGGCGAATAGGCGGCGTTTTCGTTCTGCGAAAAGAGGATCTTTCCGGTTTCCGCCTCCATCAGGACGGCGGAGCGCGCGTCGACCGTAAAGGGTTGTTCGGCAGATTCGCTCTTTTCTGCTTCGCTTTTTTGTTCTCCTTCCGCATAAATCGGCATTCCGACGCCGAAAATCATCAGGAGCGTAAGAACAAGCGCAATCGTTTTTTTCATAGAAAAACCTCCGGTTTGTTTTGCTTCATTATACCGGAGGCGATGGGAAAATATGAGCGTTTTTTGTATTCCGGGCGTGTTTTAATCGCGTGTGATCGCGCTGAAGGCGAGATCGCGGTAACGCCCTTGATAGAGGATCGCGCCCTTTGCGCACCCCTCGTAGGTCATTCCGCATTTTTCGGCGAGCGCGCGGCTGGCGGCGTTTTCCGGGAAATACCGCGCGTAAATGCGATGCAGACGGAGCGTCTCAAATCCGAACGCGATCACGCGTGCGGTCGCCTCGCTGCCGTAGCCCAGCCGATGAAACGCCGGGTTGAGGACGTAACCGATCTCGCCTGCGTTGTTCGGAAGATCAAAGGAGGAAAAGCCGCAGGTGCCGATCATCTTTCCGCTTTCGCGGATCGTCACGGCAAAATCGTAAAAGCTGCCGTTCCGATAGCAATGCTCCACGCGGCGAAGATACGCGCGCGTGTACGCAAGATCCGGATGCGGATCCCAGAGAAGATAGCGTGAGGTTTCGGGGTTGCTCGCGTATTCATATACGTCCGTAAGATCGGACGGCAGGATGCGCCGCAGGGCAAGCCGTTCGGTCAGAAGGGGCGGCATGGCGCGGAATATACGAAGATCGTCTTCGGTCATATGGCTCTCCTTTCCGCAAAACTGTTTTATTATAGCATACTTTTTCGCCTTTGTCATCTTTTTTCCGAAAAAATCAAGGATCGACGCTTATTTTTTTCTCCGCACGCTTGCATTATCCCGCGCGATATGGTAAAATAGAAGCAACAAAAGAGTTTGAGGTGAATCGTTTGAAACCCAAAAATAAAAAATTCAGATTGTTTGACAGTCAACGCGTCGGCAAAGGCGTCAGCAAATCCGCCTCGCAGATGGAACCGGGGCTGAAACGTTTCTGGATCACGCTGAAAGATAATTTCGGAAAGATCGTCTCGGTCAATATTTTCATGGTTCTCGGAAATTTTCCGCTGTTTTTCCTGATCATGAATCTGTCGGGCGTATTCAAGATCCCATATTTTCTTCCGTCCTCCGATCTGTTTCAGAATACCGCCGGCATCTTTGCCGCCGAAGGCGCGATGACGCCGTATAAGCTCGCCCTGCTCGGCATTCAGGCAACGCCGGTGCAGTCGCTTGCGCCGACCGCGATCAATTACGTCTTTTACGGCCTTTCGGCGCTCTCGCTGCTGACCTTCGGATGCGTCAACGTCGGGACGGCGTATATCCTTCGCAACATCGCCTCCGGCGAGCCGGTGTTCGTCTGGTCGGATTTCTGGTACGCCGTCAAGCGCAACTGGAAGCAGGCGCTTCCCTTCGGCGCTCTGGATATGGGGATCCTCGCGCTGCTTGGCGCGGATATCTATCTGCTCGTTTCCGGGACGTCGCGTTTCTTTACCTCGCTTCTCTTCTGGGGCAGCGTGATCGTGCTGGTCTTCTACTTTGTGATGCGCTTCTATATTTACGTGCAGATGGTGACCTTCAAAATGTCGGTTTTCAAGATCCTGAAAAATTCGGTCATTTTCGCTCTGGCAGGCTTCAAGCGCAATATCCTCGCGGTACTCGGCATCGTTGTCCTCGTCCTGCTTGAGATGATGTTCACCTTCGGTTCGGGCGGTATTCTTCTGCCGCTCGCCGTCGGTCTGCCGCTCGCCGTTCTGTTCGCTCTTATGGCGTATATGAAGGTTTACGCCTCCTATTTCAAGATCAAAGAACTGATCATCGATCCTTATTATAAAGAACATCCCGAAGAGGCGCCCGGCCGTGACGAGGAGGAAGAAGCCGTGATGACCGACGACGTGACCGAGCGCGAGCGCGTCAACGCCATCCGGGCAAAAAACGGTCTGCCGCCGCTTTCCGACGACGCGGAGGACAAGGAGGGCGACGAATAAAATGGCGCAGAAAAGCGATGAAAAAACCAACGTGATGCGCGTTCTGGAGCAGAAAAAGATCTCCTACGTGCCGCATATCGACCGCGTCTCCGGCTCCACCAGCGGCGAGCAGATCGCGGCGATCTTCGGCGAGGATCCCGACCGATGCCTGAAAACGCTCGTCACCGTCGGCAGATCCGGCGAGCATTACGTCTTTGTCATCCCGGTCAACCGGGAACTCGATCTGAAAGCCGCCGCGCGCGCCGTCGGGGAGAAATCCGTCGAGATGATCCACGCGAAGGAGCTTCTTCCCTTGACCGGGTACGTCCACGGCGGATGCAGTCCGATCGGCATGAAGAAATTCTTCCGCACCACCTTCGATTCTTCGGTCTCGGACGGCGGAATAGTCTATTTCAGCGCCGGGCGGATCGGCTATCAGGTGGAGGTCGTCCTCGCCGACGTCGAAAAGGCGATCCGCTTCTCCTACGCCGACGTTACGGCAAAGACCGGCGAAGAGGAATAAGATCCATATTTAAAGTCGAAAACCGATCGCTTCGGAAAGAGGCGGTCGGTTTTCCTTTCGGCAGAAGTCATTCACAGTATTTCAGCGCGCGGATCAGCCTTTGCTGATAGCGCAGATAATCGGTTCCGTCACAGTCGATCACAATATCGGCGTATTTGTTGTAGAGCGCCGTCCGCTCGCGGAAAAGGTCCTCGATCGTCTGTCCGGGGGCAAGAACGATGCCGCGCTTCGAGAAATCGCCGAGGCGCAGTTTCAGCTGATCCGGGCCGACGTAAAGATAAACGATCCTGCCGAGCGAGCGGAAATGCTGCATCACGCTGTCGTAATAGACCGCGCTGCCGCCCGGAGAGATGATCTTCCGATCGCCCTCGATCGAGAGCAGGATCCGCTCTTCGATGCGTTTGAATTCCTCCATCCCGTATCGCTCGATGATCTCGTGCAGGGGCATTTTCATTTCGCGCTCGATGAGTCGATCGCCGTCGATGTTTTTCATTTTCAGCCGTCCGGCGAGATTCCGCCCCATGCAGCTTTTGCCGCATCCGGGCATTCCGATCAGTGTAAACGTCATTTCTGCCTCTTTTTATCTGTCTTTTATTGAATTTGTAAATCGTCGTTTGGATGAACGCGCAGAAGGATCGCGCTCATCGGAGAAAGCAAATGCCGCTTGGCTCGCCTGCCGGAAAACAGATCCCGTCCGGGTGAGGAGAGCCGGAGTTCGCGCTTTTTTTTCGAGCGGTTGAGCGCCGTCAGGAGCGTATCGTTTTCATTCTCTCTTGTAAAGATCAAAAGATCCCGGTCACAGAACAGAAGACGGAATCGCCCGTCGCCGTATACGGAGTGCGAGCGGCGGATGCGCCCGACGGTTTCGTAATGCGAAAGAATCTCTTCGTCCTCTTTTCCCCACGGATAGGTGCGGCGGTTGAAGGGATCGGCGTAGCCCTGCATCCCCGCCTCGTCGCCGTAATAGATCGCCGGGATGCCCGGCAGCGTGGCAAGCAGGGTAAAGGCGGCGCAGAGCATTCTCTTCCCTGTTCGGTACTCCTCGTCACTCATGCGCGCGGCGCAGCGTTCGTCCGCGCTCTTTCCGTCGGGAAGTTCCCCGGCAAGCGCGGTCAGCACCCGCTCGGTGTCGTGCGTGCCGAGCAGATTCATCTGCCGGTCGCGGATCGGCTTCGGCGCGTTTGCCTGTATATCTTCAAGCGCCGTGAGAAGCGCGTCGGTCTCGCCGTCGCGCAGATAGGAGAGGATGCCGCGGCGGAGCGGATAATTCATCACGCCGTCGAGTTCTCCTCCGAGATAGTAGCGCTTCCGCTCTCCGTATGCGATCTTGTTCGATCCGTCCTCCCAGACCTCGCCGAAGAGCAGCCGCTCCTCGCCGTCGCGCAAGAGCGCCTGACGGATGCGGCGGATAAAGGAATCGCGCAGTTCATCCACCACGTCGAGGCGCATGCCTCCGATGCCCATTTTCGTGTAGCGGTCGATCACGCCGCCCTCGCCGGCGATATAATTTTCAAAATCGACGCAGCCGGTGCGGATACGCGGCAGGATCTCGATGTTCCACCAGCAGGCGTAGCGATCGGGATAATGCTGAAAATCATACCAGGAGAAATAGCGCGAGTTCTTCGATTGATACGCGCCCGGCTCTTCGTAACGGCCGTAGCGATCAAAATAGCGGCTGTCGGCGCCGGTGTGGTTGAAAACGCCGTCGAGGATGATCCGCATTCCGCGCGCCTTCGCCGCGGCGATCAACTCCCGGAGGGCGTCCTCTCCGCCGAAGCCTTCGTCGATCTTCTCGTAATCGGCGGTGTCGTATTTGTGATTGGAGGGGCTTTCAAAAATCGGCGAGAGATAGATCAGGCTGACGCCGAGCGAGGAAAGCCGGTCGAGTTTTTCGGCGATCCCGTAAAGGTCGCCGCCGTAAAAGAAATCGTTGCGCAGCGGCGCGCCGGGGTACGGCGGATATTCGGGGATCTCTTCGTCCCACCGCGGCCCCGGTTTTTGGGGGCTTTTTCCGCTTTTTGCAAAGCGGTCGACAAAGATATGATAGAGGATCTCCGGCTTTTTCGGGCAACCCGGCTGCGCCTGATCGCTGATGGAGATCTGAAAGCGGCCGGGGGTATCGCGCGAGCCGATCGGCGCGTGAAAGGCGTTCCCGGTAAGCGATTTCTTTCCGAACGCCGTGTCCAGCATAAAAATCAGAAACAGAAGCGACGGTTTGTCCCATTCCTCCGGGATGCGAAAGCGGTAACGGTCTCTTCCCGACGAAATGCCGGAAAAATCCCCTTTCAGAAGCGCGACGCGCTCGCCGCTCTCCGAAAGCAGAACGGCGGACGCCAAGGTGCAGCCGGCGGCGCGCGGGATCAGAAGAAGGATCTCTTTGCGCTCGCCCGAAAGAAAGGCGCCGGAGCGGTTTTCAAATCCGTCGTGGGAAAACAACAAACTTGCCGCGTGCGGCGGAGCGCCGACCGGGTGGCGGAACGGCCCGCTCTGCGTCGTCATCCCTTGCCCTCGCGGACCGGCTTGATATGCCAGATCTCGTCCGCGTAATGCCGGATACTGTTATCCGAGGCGAATCTGCCGCTGCGCGCGATATTATAAAGCGAGATACGGTTGCGCAGCATGGGATCTTGGCGATCGGCAAGAAGGCGTTCGTGGGTATGAACGTAGGAATCAAAATCGGTCAGGCACATGAAGGGATCGGCGATGCCGTTGCCGCCGATGAGATAATCGGCGATCTGCGAGAAATTCTGGCCGCCGATCGGCGCATTGAGGCGATCGACCGCCCGGCGCAGGCGCTCGGAGCGGTGATAGAAATCGCGCGAGACGTATCCGTTGCGCCAAAGCTCCTCCACCTCCGGCGTGTTGAGGCCGAAGATATAGATGTTCTCGGCTCCCACCGCGTCGAGGATCTCGACGTTCGCGCCGTCGAGCGTTCCGAGGGTGACCGCTCCGTTCATCATAAGTTTCATACAGCCGGTGCCGCTCGCTTCCTTTCCGGCGAGCGAGATCTGCTCCGAAATGTCCGCCGCCGGAATGATCTTCTCGGCAAGCGAGACGTTGTATTCTTCGAGAAAGACGACTTTCAGCCGGTCTTTCGTGACCGGATCGCGTTCGAGCTCCTCCGAGAGGAACCAGATCAGCTTGATGAGTTTTTTCGCCATCGCGTAGCCCGGAGCGGCCTTGCATCCGAAGAGGAAGGTCTGGGGCGGAATATCGGCGTGAGGATCCTCGTGCAGGCGGCAGGAAAGATCGAGAATTTTCAGAACGTTCAGCAGCTGCCTCTTATATTCGTGCATCCGCTTGATCTGCACGTCGTAGACGGAAGACGGATCGATCCTCCGCCCGGTGCGCGCGAAAACGTAATGCGCGAAATCCTCTTTGTTTGCCGATTTGATCTCGCCGAGGCGGGCAAGAACGGACGGATCCTCCGCATATTGCTCAAGATCCGAAAGTCTGTCGGCGTTTTCGCGGTAGTCCTTCCCGATCAGCTCGTCGAGAAGCGAGCAGAGCCGGGGGTTCGCCGAGCAGAGCCAGCGCCGATGCACGACGCCGTTGGTCACGTTGGTGAACTTCCACGGCGTCATTTTATAGAAATCGTGGAAGATGGTTTTCGTCAGAATATCGCTGTGGAGCTTGGAAACGCCGTTGACCGTGTGCGATCCGACGACCGAAAGGTTCGCCATGCGCACTTGATTGTACGCGACGATCGACATCCGGGAGATCCTGTCCCAGTCGCCGGGATAAAGATTCCAGAGATCGGCGGTAAAGCGGCGGTTGATCTCGTTGACGATCGCAAAAATGCGCGGCAGTTTCATCGAGAAAAGGTCCAGCCGCCAGCATTCAAGCGCTTCGGGAAGCACCGTGTGGTTGGTATAGGATACGCTCTTGACGACGACCGACCATGCGTCCTCCCAGCTGTAGGAATAGACGTCCATCAGAATACGCATCAGTTCGGGAATGCAAAGGGCGGGATGCGTATCGTTGATATGGATCGCAATCTTTTCTTCAAACCCGGCGAGAGAGCCGTGTTCGGCAAAATAATCGGTGATGATACTTTGCAGCGAGGCGGAAACGAGCAGATACTGCTGCGTGAGGCGGAGCAGTTTTCCCTCGTCGTGATGATCGGGGGGATAGAGCTGCTTCGTGATGCTCTCCGCGATATCCGATTCGTTCACCTTCTGCACGTAAGAGCTTTGCGAGGTATAATCAAAAATCGAACTGTGTGCCTGCCGCGCTCTCCAGAGGCGGATGGTATTCGTCGCGTTCGTGGTCGTGCCGGGGACGAGAAGATCGTACGGAACGGCCTTGACCTCGTCGCAGTCGTGATAGACGATATTGAGTTTCCCGTCGGTCCAGACCTCTTCGTATCTGCCGCCGAAGCGGACGGTGATGCTCTTTTCGGGGCGCGGAACGAGCCAATGCCCACCCCCGGTCAGCCATTCGTCCGAAAGCTCGACCTGCTCGCCGTCGATGATCCTCTGGCGGAACAGACCGTTTTCGTAGAGCAGCGAGTAGCCGCCGGCCGAATAATCGAGCGCCGAGAGCGAGTCCATAAAGCAGGCGGCAAGCCGCCCGAGGCCGCCGTTGCCGAGTCCGGGATCCGGCTCGCAGGAATAGACCTTTTCAAAACTCGTTCCGAGCGAGGAGTAGATCCTGCAGAGCGCATCGTAAACGCCGATGTTGTTCGCCACGTTGCGCAGCGATCTGCCGACCAGAAATTCTATACAGATATAGCAGACTTTCTTTGCGCCGACCGCTTTCGTGCGCCGCTTGAAATCGGCTCTGTCGGCAAGAAGAATGTCTTTTAAGGCGTAGACCGTCGCCTGATAGATCTGCTCGTCGGTCAGTTTCGAGAGATCGCTCGCTCCGTGAGCGTAGAGTTTTGCTTCGATGGAGGCACGCAGTTCCTTTTCCGAGATCTGTTTGCGGTCACCTTTGAGAAGTTCGCTTTTGATATTTGCCATGAATCGTTTTTTCCTCTGCTGCGGAGTTCCTCCGCAGTTTACCATTCTTTGATATTATTGTAAATTTGAAGATATTTTTCGGCAGACTTGTTCCAACTGAAATCAGATGCCTTTGCCGCCGCACGCAGTTTGCGCCATTTTTTGACGTCCCGATAGAGATCTGTTGCGCGGGAGAGCGCGTCGAAAAGTTCCCTTGCGTCGTAACGGTCGAAGCGGAATCCGTTTGCTCCCGGCTCGCCGTACGGGACGATCGTGTCGGAAAGCCCTCCGACCGCGCGCACCACCGGTACCGTGCCGTAGGAGCAGGCGATCATCTGGGCAAGTCCGCAGGGTTCGGTCTTGGACGGCATCAGGAAGATATCCGCCGCGGCGTACATCTGCTTGGAGAGCGCCCGGTCAAAGCGGATCAGCGCGCGCATTTTGTCGGGATGCGCAGTCTCTGCCGCGCGGAGAAATTCTTCGTAATGCGCGTCTCCCGTTCCGAGAACGACGAATTGCAGGTCCTTGGCGAGGATCTCTTCGGTCGCGGAGGCGACGAGATCGATCCCCTTCTGCCCGGCAAGCCGCGTGATCATCACGCAGAGCGGAACGCCGGGGCGTTCGGGGAGTCCGAGCAGCTTCTGCAGCGCCGCTTTATTTTTCGCCTTGCCGCGCGTCAGATCGCTTTTGCCGTAGGAAAACGGGATATCTCCCCCGGTTTCGGGAGAAAATCTGCCGTAATCGATGCCGTTGATCACCCCTTCGGTCTTTGTACGGACTCCGGCGATGACCGGAGCGAGGCCGTAGGCGAAGAAATCGTCGGTCAGTTCTTCGGCGTAATGCGGGCTGACGGTGGTGATGAAGTCCGAAACGGTCAGCGCGCCTTTCATGAGATTCAGGCATCCGTCGTATTCGAGTACCGAGCGATGTTCTTCGTGAAGCCCGAAAACGTCGCCGAGCAAAAATCCGTCGAATTTTCCCTGATATTCGATATTATGAACGGTATAGACCGTCCGCAGATTCGCAAAGCGTTTTTCCTTTGCGTAGGCGGTTTTCAGATAGATGACGGCGAGGGCTGCCTGCCAGTCGTTGGCGTGCAGGATATCCGGGACGAAGTCCGTCTGCCGCATGAATTCCACGACCGCCTGCGAGAAAAAGGCAAAGCGCTCCGCGTCGTCGTATTCTCCGTAGAGATTCGGGCGGTCAAAATAGCCGTGATGCTCGACGAAATAGTAATCGACCTGCCGGTCGCTGATGCGGAAGATCGACGCTCCCGTCTTTCTCCAGGAGAGAGAGAAGGAAATATCGGCGACCTTCTCCATTTTGGCGCGATATTCCTCCTTCATCTTTGCGTAAAGCGGCAGGATCACCGAAACCTCAGCCGAAGGATCGCTTTCCCGGATCGCGTGCGGAAGCGCGCCCATCACGTCGCCGAGACCGCCCGACGCGGCGTAAGGCTCCGCCTCGGAGGTGACAAAAAGAATTTTCATTGTCGATCAGACCTTTCTTCCGCGCTGGATGTAGAACGGCATATTGAGGTTGCCGGCGAGAGACGTTCCGTCCGAGACCACAACGTCCTCATCGGTAACGATCGAGGTCAGCGACGCGTTCTTCCCGACGGTCGTTCCGGCAAAGAGGACCGAATCGCGGATCACCGCGCCCCGACCGACCTTGACGCCGCGGAACAGCACCGAGTTGATGACTTCTCCCTCGATCACGCAGTCGTCGGCGATCATCGAGTCGGAGACCTTTGCGTTCGCCGAATAGACGGTCGGAGCGGAGTTATGTACGCGCGTAAAGATCGGTGCGCTCTCCTTCCAGAGAAGCGATTCGCGCGCCTTTTCGTTTGTCGTAAGCTCGATCGAGCAGCGATAATAGTCGAGGAAGCTCGAAACCGACGCGACGTAACCGGTATAGCAATAGGAACGGATGTTCATATGCCGGAAATTCTTGATCAGCATATTGGTCAGGCTGTCGAGGTTGTAAGCGTCCGCCTCGTCGATCAGACCGAGCAGATAGTCGGTGCGCATCACCCAGATCGTCAGAGAGACTTCGGGATGCGTCGCCTTATAGGTCGAACTGAGCGCGATGTCGGTCACCTTCCCTGCGACCGAGGAGATCATCAGGCGCGGATGCTTCGACGAGAAATCTTTGCCGACCGGCATCGTCACCATCGTGATGTTCGCGTCGGTCTTCTTGTGCAGATTCAGCACTTCGTGCAGATCGATGTTCAGAACGTTGTCCGAATCCATGATGATGACGTATTCCTCGCCGAGATCGCGGATATATTCGCGCATATTTTTCAGCGCTTCCATATGGGTGGAATAGAGCCGCGCCGCGCCGCTGCGCGCGGTGCTGTAGGGGGAGATCAGGCGCACGCCGCCATTTCTTCTCGCCAGATCCCAGTCTTTACCGCTTCCGATATGCTCGGCGAGCGCGCGGTAGTTGTAATTGGCGATGATGCTGATATTCGAGATGTCCGCGTTGACGAGATTCGAGAGGCAGAAGTCCACCAGCCGATAGCGGCAGGCGAAGGGGATCGCGGCGACGGTGCGCTCGGCGGTCATACGCGAGAGGGTGTTGTCGTTGAGGTTGGAAAAAATGATTCCGGCTGCATTGGTTGCCATGGTTGCTCCTCCTTATCCGATCGGATCGGCGGGGCGGATGACGCTTCCCTTGCCGATCACCGTGATGTCATTTTTGTCTGCTCCCTTGTGGCCGACGGTCGCGCCGGCTTCCACGATCGTATCCGAGTCCACGATGGAGGTATAGATCTTCGCGCCCTTGCGGATCACGACGTCCTCCATGATGACCGAGTCGCGCACCTCGGCGCCCTCTTCGACGACGACGCCGCCCGAAAGGATCGAGTTTTCGACCTCGCCGTAGATGCGGCAGCCTTCCGAGATCAGCGAATTGACGGTTTTGGAGGTCTTGCCGAGATACTGCGGGGCGCGCGCGGTGTTGCGCGAATAGACGCGGAAAGAGCGGTCGGAAAGCGAGAGCGTCGGATTTTCTCCGATCAGGTCCATATTCGATTCCCAGAGCGAAGAAATCGTCCCGACGTCTTTCCAGTATCCGCTGAAACGGTAGGCGAAGAGTTTTTCGCCGCTCGCGAGCAGATCCGGGATCACGTCTTTCCCGAAGTCGTTCGAGGAATTCTCCCGCGCTTCGTCGCGCTCGAGATACTCGATGAGCTTCGGCGTCGAGAAAATATAGATGCCCATGGAAGCCTGATTGTTCTTCGGCTTCTTCGGCTTTTCTTCAAATTCATAGATCGAGTTGTCGGCTCCCGTGTTGCAGATGCCGAAGCGGGACGCCTCTTCGATCGGCACGGTGATCGTAGCGATCGTGCAGGCGGCGCCGGTCGCCTTGTGCTGTTCGAGCATTTTGGAATAGTCCATGCGGTAGATATGGTCGCCCGACAGGATCAGCACGTAATCCGGATTATATTGGCGAATGAAGTTGATGTTCTGATAGATGGCGTTCGCCGTGCCTTTGTACCAGTCGGATTTCTGGTTGCCCTGATACGGAGGAAGGACCGAAAGGCCGCCGCGCGTGCGGTCGAGATCCCAGGTCGCGCCGTTGCCCATATATTCGTTCAGAGCAAGCGGCTGATATTGCGTCAGAACACCGACGGTATCGATTCCGGAATTGATGCAGTTGGAAAGCGGGAAATCAATGATCTTATATTTTCCTCCGAAAGATACCGCGGGCTTCGCGGTCATTTTGGTCAGGTCGTAAAGCCTTGACCCCTGTCCGCCCGCAAGAAGCATTGCGATGCATTCTTTTTTACAATACATTTTCGTTCTCCTTTATTACGATCGTTTGATTTGCCTCTTCGGTCAGGATCATCCCGGAAAGAGGCGGAACGGTAATATTTGCGTAGTAGCGGTTTCGTATGCGCCCGATGCGGATCGCCCCGTCCGCGAGCGCCCCGGTCTCGACCGAAACGAACAGCGGCGACAGTCCGTCTTTCGTGCAGGGGATCCGGACGGTCTGCTCGGTCCCGGAAAAGCTGACGACGACCGTCAGCGCCTTCCCGGAAATGCTCTTTCTGCGATAGGCGACGAGATTCTTTTCGCTCTCGTCCGGCAGGATCCATTCAAATCCGTCGGGCGTAAAATCCAGTTCATAAAGCTCCGGGCGTTCCAGATACAGCCGCAGAAGCGACGCGACGTATTCCCGGAAGGCGCGGTGCGCCGGATAGTCGAGCATGAACCATTCGAGCGAATGCTCGAAGTCCCATTCCCGGAACTGCGCGAACTCGCATCCCATAAAGATCATTTTCTTGCCTGGGTAGGTCATCTGAAGCAGGAGCAGCGCGCGGGCGGTCGAAAACTTCTCTTCATAGCCGCCGCAGCACTTGTCGATCAGCGATTTCTTTCCGTGAACGACCTCGTCGTGCGAGATCGGAAGAATATAGTTTTCCGTGAAAGCGTACATCAGCGGAAAATTCAGCGCGGAGTGCTTTCCGGCGCGGAAATACGGATCGGTCGCGACGTAGTCGAAAAGGTCGTTGGCAAATCCCATATTCCACTTGAAATTGAAACCGAGGCCGCCTTCGTGCACCGGCTTTGTGATGGAGGAGAAACTCGTGGATTCTTCCGCGATCATCAGCGCGTCGGGATTCTCGGCGAAGACCGCCGTGTTCAGCTTGCGGAAGAAAGCGACGGCTTCCAGATTGATATTCGTTCCGTTCGCGTTGGGGATCCACTCGTCCGGTTCTCTGTCGTAATCGAGATAGAGCATCGAGGCGACGGCGTCCACGCGCAGACCGTCCACGTGAAATTCCCGGAAGAAATACAGGGCGTTTGAAATCAGGAAGGACTGTACCTCCTCCCTGCCGAGGTCGAAGAAGCGCGTTCCCCAGGAACGGGATTCCTGCCGGTCTTTCCCCTGGTATTCGTAAAGCGGCGCGCCGTCGAATTCGTAAAGCCCCCATTCGTCTTTCGGGAAATGCGCCGGCACCCAGTCGAGGATCACTCCGACGCCGTTTCGATGGAAGGTATCGACAAGATAGCGAAGCCCATCCGGATCGCCGAAGCGAGAAGTCGGCGCATAAAAGCCGCAGACCTGATAGCCCCAGGAGCCGTCATAGGGGTATTCCGCGAGAGGGAGAAATTCCACGTGCGTGAATCCCATACTCTTGACGTATGGAAGAAGCAGATCGCAAAGCTCCCGATAGGAGAGGAATCCGCCGTCCTCGCGCCGCGCAAAGCTCGCCGCGTGCACTTCGTAAATGCTGATCGGCGAAGGGCAGAATCTGCCGTTTTCGCCGAGGATCGCCTTTCTGCGCGCAGGATACCAGCTCTCGTCCGAAAAGCGATAGGTCGAGGTGAAAAGGATCGACGCGCCGTCAAGTCCCGTCCGGCAATAGCGCGCATAGGGATCGCCTTTGTAGAGGCTTCTGCCGCCCCGGCGGATCAGATATTTGTACGCCGAGCCGTCGAGATCCCGCTCCGAATGAAAGATGAGTTCATAAACGCCGCGCTCGGTCACCCTCTCCATCCGCACGGGAGAATCCCATCCGGTAAAATCCGAGACAAGGGATACCTCGTCGGCGTTCGGCGCCCAGGTGCGGAAGACGTAGTCGTATCCTTCTCCGCTCCGGACGCGGGACGCGCCGAGATATTCGTATGCGTAGGTGTTCGTTCCCTGATGGAACAGATACGCCGCCATTCCGCCGTCGTTGCTCACAGCGCTCCTCCTCGTCGTTAGTATTTCATTTCTCTTCATATTTTATCATATCGGATCCTTCTTGTCAAGTCTTTCCGGTTGAAATGCTTCTTTTTGCGCGCAATAATTTAAATAAATCTCTCCCGGAAGTCCTTTTGGGACGCCGCAGAAGATCCGCGCAATATTTTTTTAAAAAAAGACTTGACAAACGGCGAAGGATGTGTTATACTTGTAAAGCAAAATGTTTTACACCTTTTCCGGACGGTGAAGATCATGTTCGAAAAGAATCTGCGGATCGCCTATCTTCTTGATTTTTACGGCAACGTGCTGGACGAGCGAACGCGCTCGGTCATGCTCGCCTACTATGAGGACGATCTTTCGCTCGCGGAGATCGCGGACGGCGAAAAGATCTCCCGGCAGGGCGTCCGCCATATCATCAAAAAAGCCGAAGAACAGCTTCTCTTTCTGGAGGAGCGCCTGCATCTTGCCGAGGACTTCTCTGCCATCAAGGAGCAGGCGGACGTTTTGCGCGCGGTCGAGCGCTGGCTCGCCGGGCGGCAGGACGAGGAATCGCGCGAACAAGCGAAGATGCTCTCGTCCGCCATCGAAAATATTTTGGCAAAGGCGTTGTAAATTATGTTTCAAAGTCTTACGGAAAAACTCGCGAACGCCTTTAAGCGCTTTCGCAGCAAAGGAAAACTGACCGAAGCCGACGTCAAAGAAGGAATGCGCGAGGTCAAACTCGCCCTCCTGGAAGCCGACGTCAACTTCAAAGTCGTCAAGGAATTTACCAAATCGGTCACCGAGCGCGCGGTCGGTCAGGAGGTTCTCGAAAGCCTTCTCCCGGCGCAGCAGATCGTCAAGATCGTCAATGAAGAACTCATTCGCCTGATGGGCTCGGAATCCCCGAAGATCAATATTGCCCCGAATCCGCCGACGGTCGTGATGATGGTCGGTCTGCAGGGCGCGGGAAAAACCACGCATTCGGGCAAGATCGCCGCGATGTACAAGAGCAAAGGCAAGCGGCCGCTGCTCGTCGCGTGCGACGTCTACCGTCCGGCAGCCGTCGATCAGCTGAAGATCGTGGGCGAGTCGGTCGGCGTTCCGGTTTTCGATATGGGAACGAAAATTTCCCCGATCGAGATCGCGAAAGCCGGGATCGAACACGCGAAAAAGCAGGGGCTTGACTTTGTGATCATCGATACCGCCGGCCGCCTGCATATCGACGAGAAACTGATGGCGGAGCTGAAAACCATTAAGGAGACCGTTCACCCCGACGAGATCCTGCTCGTCGTGGACGCAATGACCGGTCAGGACGCGGTCAACGTCGCAAAATCCTTCAACGACCTGCTCGACATCACCGGCGTCGTTCTGACCAAGATCGACGGCGACACGCGCGGAGGCGCTGCGCTCTCGGTCAAGTATATCACCGGCAAACCGATCAAATTCATCGGTACCGGCGAGAAAATGGACGCACTGGAGCTTTTCCATCCCGACCGTATGGCGTCCCGCATCCTCGGTATGGGAGACGTGCTTTCGCTGATCGAAAAAGCCGAGGCTGCGTTCGATCAGAAAAACGCCGCGGAGCTGGAAAAGAAGATCCGCCAGCAGACCTTCTCTCTCGAAGACTTCCTCGCGCAGATGCGCCAGCTCAAGAAGATGGGCAATCTCGATCAGATCCTCGGTATGCTTCCCGGCGCCGCGACCAACAAAGGGCTTAAAGACGCCAAGGTGGACGAAAAACAGATGGACCGAACCGAAGCGATCATTCTGTCTATGACGCCGGACGAACGCCTGCACCCCGAAGTCATCAACGGATCCCGCCGCAAGCGCATCGCGCTCGGATCGGGAACGAAGGTCGAGGACGTGAACAAGCTTCTCAAGCAATTCGATCAGATGAAGAAAATGATGAAGCAGTTCTCCGGTCCCGGCGGAAAACGCCGCCTTGCCGGCATGAAATTGCCGCCTATGTAAGTTTTTATTTCTGCTGAAAATATAAAAAAATCATTTTGGAGGAAAACAAAAATGGCAGTAAAAATCAGACTCAAGAGACTCGGCTCGAAGAAGGTTCCCTTCTATCGCGTCGTCGTTGCGGACGAGAGAACCTCGCGCGACGGAAAATTCATCGAGGAGATCGGTTACTATGATCCGATGAAAGAGCCGGCCGTCATCAATATCGACGCCGAGAAGGCTCAGAAGTGGATCAAGTGCGGCGCTCAGCCGACCGAAACCGTCAGATCTCTTCTGAAAAAGTCCGAGATCATCCAGTAATTCAGATCGATAAGGAGTAAAAAACTCCGCGGTCGACCGCGGAGAAAAACGTCGCATGGATTTCAAAAAATTACTTACGGATATTGCGCGCGCGATCGTTGATACTCCCGATGCCGTTCACGTGGAAGAAAACGTGGAAGGCGACGATATTGAATTGACTCTTACCGTTGCGGAATCCGATACCGGTATGGTGATCGGGCATCACGGAAGAATTGCGAAAGCGATTCGCCAGGTGATGAAGGCTGCTGCCAATACCTGCGGTAAGCGCGTGACCGTCGAAATCAAATAACAAAGAAATCCGGGCGAATTCTGCCCGGATTTTTTTGCCTGAAAGGAAAAATCAATGAAAAAATACATCATGGCTCTTGACCAGGGAACGACAAGTTCCCGTTGTATCCTCTTTGATAAAAGCGGAAAGATCGCGAGCGTCGGTCAGCGGGAATTCGCGCAGATTTTCCCTCAGGAAGGCTGGGTCGAACACGATCCGATGACCATCTGGTCCACACAGATCGCGGTCGCCGCGGAAGCGCTTCTGCGAATCGGCGGAAGCTGGGACGAGGTCTACGGGATCGGTATCACCAACCAGCGCGAAACGACGATCGTCTGGGATAAAAAAACCGGACAACCGATCTATAACGCGATCGTCTGGCAATGCCGCAGAACGGCGAAATACTGCGAACAGCTGGTCCACGACGGCATGGAGGAGACGATCAAGGAAAAGACCGGTCTGCTGATCGACCCGTATTTCTCCGCGACCAAGATCCGCTGGATCCTCGATCACGTGGAAGGAGCGCAGGAGCGCGCGGAAAAAGGCGAGCTGGCTTTCGGAACGGTAGACAGCTGGCTCATCTGGAATCTGACCGGAGGCCGCGTTCACGCGACCGACGTTTCCAACGCTTCGCGTACCATGCTCTTCAATATCCACACGCTGAGCTGGGACGACGAGCTGATCTCCTTCTTCCGTATTCCGAGGTCGATGCTCCCCGAAGTTCTTCCCTCCTCCGGCATTTTCGGCTATACCGATCGCAATATTCTCGGCGCACAGCTGCCGATCGGCGGCGTAGCGGGTGACCAGCAGGCTGCTTTGTTCGGGCAATGCTGTTTTTCGGAAGGCGAGCTGAAAAATACCTACGGCACCGGCGCGTTCCTTCTGATGAATACCGGAGAAAAGCCTTATATGACCACCAACGGCCTGATCACAACGGTCGCATGGGGGCTCGGAGGCAAGACCTACTACGCGCTGGAAGGATCGGTCTTTACCTGCGGCGCGGCGATCCAATGGCTGCGCGACGGGCTTCGTGTGATCGATTCTGCGGCGGACAGCGAATATTACGCCTCCAAAGTCCCGGATTCGGGCGGCGTGATGGTCGTTCCCGCTTTCCAGGGGCTCGGCGCTCCCTGGTGGGATCCGTATGCGCGCGGCATCATCATCGGCATCACCCGCGCCACGACGAAATATCATATCGTCCGCGCAACGCTCGAATCGCTCGCCTATCAGACGGCGGATGTGATCCGCCTGATGGAAAACACGACCGGGATCTGCGTCCGTCAGCTCAAAGTGGACGGCGGCGCAAGCGCCAACAATCTCCTTCTCAGCTTTCAATCGGACATCCTCGGCATTCCGATCGAACGCCCGGCCTGCGTGGAAACGACGGCGCTCGGCGCGGCGTATCTCTGCGGACTCGCCGTCGGAGCATACGACAGCGTGGATCAGATCCGCGAAAATCGCGCGATCGAACGGCTCTTCACGCCCGGACAAACCGACGAGTGGCGGGATCAGCATATCAAAGAATGGCGGCGTGCGGTGGAACGCGCGCTCGTCTGGAAAGAAAACTAACGAAAATCCGTTGCCGAAAGGCAACGGATTTTCTCATAAAAGGAGACCAGAGAGATCGACGAAATCTTTCGTGGAAAGCTTTTCGCCGCGGACGGTTTCGGAAAAGCCGAGTTCGGCAAGCGCCGCCGCGATACGGTCTTTCGGCAAAGAGAGTTTCGAGGAAAGCGCGTTGACCAGCGTTTTTCTGCGCATCTCAAAAGCGCCGCGGACGATATTCTGAAAAAAAGCGAAATCGCGAACGGTAAAGGGGGATTCTTCATAAAGATCGATCCTTACCACCGCGCTGTCCACTTTCGGCGCAGGGGTAAAAGATCCCGCCGTGACGCGAAAAAGCCTTTTTACCCGTCCGTAATAGCCGATCATCGCGGTGATCTGTCCGTAATCGGCGTCTCCCGCCGCGGCGCAGAGCCTGTCCGCGACTTCATTCTGCACCATCACGGTGATCGATGAGAAGCGAACGCCGGACTCCAGAAGGTACATCAAAATCGGCGTCGTGATATAGTACGGCAGATTGGCGCAAACGCTGACCGGCTTTCCGCCGGCATATTCCTGCACCAGCCGCGGTAGATCGACTTTCATGACGTCCTGATTCAGCACGGTCACGTTCGGATGATCGGCGAGCGTTTTGGCGAGGATCGGGATCAGACCGCGATCGATCTCCACGGCGACGACTTTCGCGTATCGGATCGCCAATTCTTTCGTCAGGCATCCGATTCCGGGGCCGATCTCCAGAATCATGGAATCCGCCTCGTCGGTGCAGTTTTCGGCAATGCGCTGCGGGACCTTCGGATTGATCAGGAAGTTCTGCCCGAATTCCTTGCGGAAGGCGATCCCCTCTTCCGCCATCAGCGACCGGATCACCGATAGATTGCAAAGATCCATCTCCATACGCTTCTCCTTTCGATATTTTATAATGAAAAAAGACATATTCGGCTAAGCCAAATATGCCTTTTGGCGCGCTGCGGGGGACTCGAACCCTCGACCTACTGGTTCGTAGCCAGGCACTCTATCCAACTGAGCTAGCAGCGCACGTGGAGCGAGTGATGGGAATCGAACCCACGCGACCAGCTTGGAAGGCTGGAATTCTACCATTGAACTACACTCGCATCTATCTCTCAGAGCCTTTATATCATATCACAAAATGTTGTATTTGTCAAGCCCTTTTTGAAAAATATTTAAAATAAATTCTGAAAAAAGTGCGCCGGACGCGATCCGGGCCGCGTCGGGCAGGGCAAAAGGATCGGGGAGCCGCGAAAAGCAACTCCCCGGATCGGATCAAAGACGGCGAAGCCCGGTTTCCACGACGGCGGCAAGCTTCTGTGCGCCGGCGTCGTTCGGATGCAGTCCATCCGGCATATAGAGCCGTTTGAGGATCTCGACCGCCGGCTGAAGGCCGGATTCGGCGTAAAGGTCGATCACCGGGATCGAATAGTACTCGCAGACCTCCCGGATCGCCCTGACGTATTCCACGAGCTTCACGCGCGGAAGTCCGATCTCATTGGTCGTTATATTCTCGCTTGTGCGATGGAGCGGCGTCATAAAAACGATCTTCTTATCGGGATAACGGTAGATCAAACGGTTGATCAGGCTGTGAAGCGCACCGTAGAAGGTGAATTCATCGCGGTCCTCAAATACGCCGATGCCGCCGTCTCCGTGTCCGAAGTCGTTCGTTCCGCCGAATACGACCACGCAGTCGGCGTCCCGGTCCATGGTTTCGACGCGATCGAGAAAGCATTGATCCCAGATCGGATCGGCGCTGCGGCGATGCTTTCTTGCGATGCGCGTGCCTCCGATGCCGTAATTCTGCGCTTCGGCGCCGGTCTTTCTGCCGAAAACGCCGACAAATCCGTTTTCAAACGTGGAGCAGCCGCAGCCTTGCGTGATGCTGTCTCCGAGAAATGCGATTTTTTTACCGATCAGTTCCATGGTCTGTTCCCTTCAGAAAATCACTATTTAAGGATTACTCGGTTCCCCACTCGGTTCTTCCGTCGGATCTTCGGTAATGGGTTCCGGCGGCAGGATCGGATCGTCGGTGGACTTGTTGTGCTGAATGCCGTTGGCTTCCGCCTCGGCGTTCCAGACTCTGACGGAAGCGGAGACGAAATCACCGTCGGCAATGTAATAGGAGAGATATTGGTCGCCGGCGTAAAGCAGGTCGATGATATAGAGGTCGGCGTCGTTGATCCCCGCGCGGGTGATCACGGTTTTTCCGTTTTCGACAGAGGCGACCTTGTAGTTTGCCGATTCAAATCCGTACAGGAAGAGATTGTGCAGCTTCTCGTCGGTGTTCAGCGCGTAGATGATCTGCATCGCGCGGTCTGCGGAGACGGAAACTGCGCCCACCGTCTCGGTATCGTCGACGGCGTTGGCAACGGCGAAAGCCGAAAGGAAGGCTTCCTCCGCGTCCACCGACGGCGTGGCGATGATATTGACGTAATTCCCTTCCTCTTCGAGCCTTGCAATATCTTCATACCGCATATTCGCAAGTTCCTTGGCGCACCGCTGCGCGTTGCTCTCGCCCATCAGTTGGACCGCCTCGTCCATGCTGCGAAGCGCTTTCAACTCGCGCGGGCTGTAGGAAAGCTCGTCGCGGGCGATCGCTTTGTCGATCACAAGCAGTTGATAGCCACCGGTCAGGATGTGATTGTTCGGGATGGCGAAATACTTGCCGTCGATCATCGAGGCGTCAAGAAGTGCTTTGGTGATCTTGGTATTCAGCCGGCCGTACGCGTTCTGCGAAAGAAACGGCGTCAGATCCGAAAGCATTCCGCTCTCTTTCAGCGCGTTCATCATTTCGGCGCTGTTGATGAGGACGAGATCGACCGAATAGGAGATCGGCTGCTTTTTCAGCTCCGCGATCTCGTTTTTGATTTCCTGAGCGCGCGTTTCATTGCGGGCGTCCAGTTTTGTGAGTTCATCCTCTTTCAGGACGATCGCGCGGTTTTTCTCGGTCAGCTTCCGCGTCATCTCATCCGCGGCAGCCTTGTTTGCCGCCGTCGCCGCGAGCACCTTCTGCTGATACTCGGAAGAATCAAAATAGTGCATGGTCACCGTCGCGGTAAAACTCTCCGCACATTCGGTGGCGATTCTTCCGCTGACGGTGCTGATGGCGTTCTCCGACGTTCCCGCCTCGCAGGGGACGTAGATATGAACGGCAACGTCGTCGATGACTTCTTCTTCATAATCGTACTGATCGCGATAAGCTCCGATCTCCTCCTCGCAGGAGGCAAGAACCGTCACCGCGCAGAACAAGCAAAGGAGCAAAGCAATAATTTTCTTCATGCTGAACCTCTTAAATATTTTATCTGTTTTTATTTTACAACAATCGTACGCAAATGTCAAGAGCGGACGGACCGCAGAGTCGCACAAAATTTCGCGCTCTTTTTGTGCAGATTGCCCGTCAGTTGGACAGATACTCCTTGAGCGTTTTGGATCTCGACGGATGACGGAGTTTCCGAAGGGCTTTGGCTTCGATCTGACGGATGCGCTCGCGCGTGATGTCAAACTGCTTTCCGACCTCCTCAAGCGTTCTCGGACGGCCGTCGTCCAGACCGAAGCGCAGGCGGATCACCTGCTCTTCTCGCGGCGAAAGCGTGTGTAGAACGTTGGCAAGATGCTCGCGCAGAAGGGCGTAGGACGCGCTGTCGGACGGCGCGGGAGATTCGTTGTCCTCCACAAAATCGCCGAGATGGCTGTCCTCTTCCTCGCCGATCGGCGTTTCGAGAGAGACGGGATCCTGCGCGATCTTCATGATCTCGCGGACCTTTTCGGGAGTCATTCCGAGGCTCTTTGCGATCTCGTCGGTGGTAGGCTCGCGGCCGAGCTCCTGAAGAAGCTGGCGCGCCGTGCGCGAAACCTTATGTATCGTTTCCACCATATGGACCGGGATACGGATGGTGCGCGCCTGATCTGCGATCGCGCGGGTGATCGCCTGACGGATCCACCAGGTCGCGTAGGT
>CADBPA010000181.1 GCA_902796505.1 uncultured Ruminococcus sp. | reverse complement strand
TTTTTATAAATGCAAGAGTTTTCGCAAGATATTTGCGGCTTATCTGCCCGAAAATTCATCTTTTTGCGCCGCGAGACGATCGGCAAGAGTGGTATAACGCATATCCTGACGATTATTGCCGACCATCTGATAGCAGATCTCCGCCCGCCCGACGAGGATCACCATCTGTTTTGCGCGCGTCACCGCCGTATAGAGCAGATTGCGCGTGCGAAGCATCTGAGGGCAGGAATACATCGGCAGGATGACGACCGGATACTCGCTTCCCTGACTTTTATGTACCGTGATCGCGTAGGCGAGATCCAGCTCTTCGAGCTTATCGAAGGGATAATCCACCGTCCGTTCGTCAAAACGGATGATCATCTTTTCTTCCCGCGGCAGAATGGACTCGATACGCCCGATATCGCCGTTGAACACGCCGTTTCCCTCCACGCCGTCCTTCTTCCATTCGAGGTCGTAGTCGTTCGACGTCTGCATCACGCGGTCTCCCTCGCGGAAGATCACTCCGTGCGCCGTATACTGTCCTACGAATCTTCTCTGCGGATTGATCTTTTCCTGCAGAAGGGTGTTGAGATTTTCAATTCCGGCGACGCCTTTTTTGGACGGCGAAATGATCTGGACCTTTTCGCTCATATCCCTGCCGTAGCGCCTCGGCAGGCGTTCGGTCACCAGCGAGACCACCGTTTCGGGAATGGTGCTTTCGTCTTCGCGCCTGACGAAGAAGAAATCGTTGTCCACGGCGTTCAGGATCGGCTTTTCGCCGCGATTGATCCTGTGTGCGTTGGTGACGATCAGGCTTTCGCCCGACTGGCGGAAGATCTCGGTCAGGCGGACGGTGCGCAGAACGCCGGAACCGATCATATCCGAGAGCACGTTCCCGGCTCCGACCGAGGGAAGCTGATCCGCGTCCCCGATCAGAATGAGCCGGCTTCCCCGACGGACGGCGCGCAGAAGCGCGTACATCAGATCGAGATCGATCATGGAAAGTTCGTCCACGATGATCGCGTCCTCATCCAGCGGATTTTTCTCGCCCCTGCCGAATCGCGTCGCACCGAGGACGCGCTCGGTCTCGAGAAGCCTATGAACCGTCTTTGCCTCCTCCGACGTCGCCTCGCTCATCCGCTTGGCGGCGCGGCCGGTCGGCGCGGCGAGGACCGATTTCATCCCGAGCGAGGAGAAGATCGAAAGCAGGGCTTTGACGACCGTGGTCTTCCCCGTTCCGGGGCCGCCGGTCAGGATCATTACGCCGCCGTCCAGCGCCTGATAAATGGCGCGTTTCTGCAGTTCGGCATAGGCGATACCGGCGGCGTCCTCCACCTTGGCGATCAGAGCGGCGATACTCGCCGTGGAAATGCGCTCGGCGCCTCTGTCAAGAATCGGCAGCTTATCGGCGATATACGCCTCTTTTTCGGCGACCGACGGAAGCATCCAGAGAATTTCTTTACCCCTGCGGTATGCCGTCAGAAGGTCTTTGTCAATAAATTTCTCGCACATTCCCCGCACAAGATCTTCGGGCAGTTCGAGAAGGCCGGATACGGCGCCGATCAATTTGTCTTTCGGCAGGCAGGTGTGTCCGTTTGCCTGCGCGTTGTATTGCAGGATATAGCGCGCCCCGGCACGGACGCGGTTTTCGTGATCCCTCGGAAAGGAGATGGACGCCGCGAAATCGTCTACCTTCTGAAACGGAAGCGGATCCTCGCCCTCGCACAGAATATACGGATCTTCCCGGATGATCCCGACCGCGCCGCTTCCGAAGCGCTTATAGACGCGCGTCGCCTCGCCGACGGCGAAGTGATCCTTGCAGAACATCATCACGTCGCGCATTCCGGTCTGCTCGCGGAAGGAAGCGCTGATCTGCGCCGCCTTCTTTTTGGTGATGCCGGAAATATCGACGAGCCATTCCGGGTGATGCTCGATCACGTCGAAGGTCTCTTTTCCGAAGCGGTTGACGATCTTCAGCGCGGTCACGGGACCGACGCCCTTCACCGTTCCGGAAGATAGGTACTGCAGGATCCCTTCGTCCTCTTCGGGGAGCGCTTTCTCAAAGCTGTCAAAAGCAAACTGCCTGCCGAATTCCTTATGGTAGGTATATCTGCCGCGAAGAACGACGCACTCGCCTTCGTGCGTTTCGGGGATCATGCCGACAGCCGTCAGCAAATTCTTGTCCTTGTCCGAAATCTCCAGAACGGTATAATCGGTCATATCGTTGCGATAGATCACGCTCTCGACCACGCCGCGCAGTTCATCGGACGCAGTTTCTTTGCCCATGGCTGTCTCCTTTCTTTTTCATGCAGAGATATTTTAACACATTTTTCGCCGTCATGCAAGACTTGCGCGAAAATAAATCAAAAATTTCGGGAGAGCCGGAAAAGCTCTCCCGATCACGTATCCTATCACAGGCAGCGGCGGCGGAGTTCGTCCGCAATATCGCAGACCTCCCAGAGAATGCCCGGCTCTTCTCTTCCCATATGCCCGTAGGCGGCGAGAGAGGAATAGATCGGGCGGCGAAGATCGAATTTGCGAATGATCGCGGCGGGGCGAAGATCAACGAGATCGCTGACCGCGGCGGAGATCTTCTCCTCATCGCAGACGGCGGTGCCGAAGGTGTCGATCATCACCGAGACCGGGCGGGCTACGCCGATCGCGTAGGCGATCTGTACTTCGCATTTTTCGGCAAGACCTGCCTTGACGATATTCTTGGCGACGTAGCGCGCGGCGTAGGAAGCGCTGCGGTCCACCTTGGTGGGATCCTTGCCGGAGAAAGCGCCGCCGCCGTGGCGGGCGTAACCGCCGTAGGTATCGACGATGATCTTTCGCCCGGTCAGCCCGGTATCGCCGGCAGGACCGCCGATGACGAATCTGCCGGTGGGGTTGACGAAGATATTGACCTTTCCGGTCAGAAGCTCCGCCGGGATCACGGGAAGGATCACATGATCGATGATATCCTTGCGGATGCTCGCCGGATCGACTTCGGGGCTGTGCTGCGTCGAAACAACGATCGTATCCACGCGCTTCGGCTTTCCGTTTTCATATTCGACGGTCACCTGCGTTTTTCCGTCCGGTCGAAGATAGGAAAGTTTTCCGCTCTTGCGCACTTCGGTCAGTTTTCTTGCCAGCTTATGGGCAAGCGAGATCGGCAGAGGCATCAGTTCGGGCGTTTCGTTGCAGGCGTAGCCGAACATCAGCCCCTGATCTCCCGCTCCGGTATCCATTCCGTCGTCCCCGTCGCCCTCCTTTGCTTCGAGGCTCTTATCGACGCCGAGCGCGATGTCGGGACTTTGCTCGTGGATCGAGGTCAGGACGGCGCAGGTCTCGCTGTCAAAGCCGTATTTGGCGCGGTCGTAACCGATGCTCCGCACCGTTCTGCGGACGATCTCGGAAATATCGACCTTCGCTTTTGTCGTGATCTCTCCCATTACGGTAATGATACCGGTGGTGGCGAAGGTCTCGCAGGCGACGCGGCTTTCGGGATCCTGACGGAGCATTTCGTCGAGGATCGCGTCCGAGATCATATCGCAGATCTTATCGGGATGCCCTTCCGTGACCGATTCCGAGGTAAAGAGTTTTTTGGTCTGTTCTTTCATACAACTTCCTTTTCGCTTAAAAAAAGCAGATCGGGCGCAGGCAAGCCGCTCCCGATCAAATGCACTCATCTGTCAGGAATTGGCACCTTATGGTTACACAGGTTGCCGGGCTTCACAGGGCCAGTCCCTCCGCCGCTCTTGATAAGCAGATATTTATTTTTCGACTTATTATAGCATATCTTTCCGGAGAATGCAAGGGCTTTTGAAAAAAATTTTACAAAGTATTGTTTTTTGCCTTTTCCGGTGTTATAATGGGATCAACCAAAGCATCAGGAGGCTTTTATGCGCAACATCGACCGGCTGATCGAAAAGATCGCTTCCACCGTTGCCGCACACGATCTGGGCGGCGGCGCCTACGCGCGCTGGCTATGGCAGAACGAAAAGAGCGACAGAAAGCTCGGAAAGAACGAGTACGGCTGCGCCGACGCGATGAATATTCTCTACACCATCGGGCGCTTCCCGAAGGGGGATGAGCGACAGGCGGCGCTCTGCGCGCTCCTCTCGCTGCAGGATCCCGAAACCGGGCTGTTCCGCGAGGAAACGCACCACTATATCCACACGACGGCGCATTGCACCGCCGCGATCGAGCTTTTTGACGAAAAACCGCTCTATCCGCAAAAAGCGCTTGCGAAGTACTTCACCGTGGAAGGACTGTATTCCCTGCTGGACGCGCTGGACTGGGAAGGAAATCCCTGGCCGCAATCTCATCAGGGCGCCGGGATCTACGCCGTCGGCGTACTGACCGACAGCGTTTCGCTCGAATGGCAGAGGGCATATTTTGAAAAGCTGTGGCGGGATACCGATCCGGTCTACGGAATGTCCCGCTCGGGAAGCCTTGCCGACCGGCTCACCGACCGTTACGAAAACGGAAAAAGCCCGACCTATGCGCATCTCAACGGCTGGTTTCACTATACCTTCAATATGGAATACGCGAAGCGGCCGCAGCGTTATCCCCAAAAATTGATCGATACCTGCATCGCTCTTTACGACCGCGATCTGCTCATACCGACGTTCGGAAAAACGTTCAACTTTTCCGAGATCGACTGGGTATTTGTCCTCAACCGTGCGACGAGGCAAACGCCCTACCGCTTTGCGGAAGCCAAAGACCGGCTGCGGGATTTTTCGCGGAAATATCTCGATTGGATGGAAAGCGCCGATTGGGAGAAAGACGAGAACGCCAACGATCTGCATATGCTTTTCGGCGCGGTCTGCTGCCTTGCGGAACTGCAGGCGGCGCTCCCCGGAGAGATCGAAACGACGGTGCCGCTGAAGCTCGTCCTCGACCGCAGACCGTTCATCTGACCGAAAAAACGGAGAGTGTTCGCTCTCCGTTTTTTATGGATAAAAATATTTCTGCTCTTTTTTATGTTTGCGATTTTAAATTATAATATGTTTCGGCATTCCGTTTTCATAGTGCGGAGTGACCTCGCCGAGAATGAGTGGACGAAGGTAATCGAGGCAGGCGTCCGTCACGAAATCGCCGCGCTCATTGATAAATTCATCCGGCAAGGAGCGAACGCGGTTGGCGATTTCGGAGACCGGCTTCGGCAGATAGTTTACCGCGTATTCACCCGGCTGCCGTTCGAGTGTCAGCATCACGGCTGTATTCCCGGCGGCGGCTTCTCTGACGGCCGCTTCCCCGACGTTTTCGGCTTCGCAAAGATCGGTCGCTGACGCGAGGTGCGCGCCGCAGCGCTGCAGAAGGCTGATCTCGACCGAGCGCACCTTGCACCCGATCTTCTCACGCACGAGATGTTCGAGCGTTTTTGCCGCGCCGGAGAGATAGCGATGCCCGAACACGTCGGTCGCCCCCTGCATTCCCTCCCCGACGTATCTGCCGTCCGCAAAACGGATGCCTTCCGAGACGCAGACCATAACGGCGCTCTGCCGGGCGAGCAGGCGGTTGAGCGAAGAAAGAAAGGCTTCGGGATCGAAGACGCGCTCCGGAAAATAGATAAGATCGGGCGCCGCGCCGTTCAGGGACGGAAGCGCCGCCGCCGCGGTCAGCCAGCCGGCGTCTCTGCCCATGATCTCAACGATCGTTACGGCGGGAACGGTATAGACCGAAAGGTCGCGGCGGATCTCCTCGACCGTGCAGGCGATATATTTTGCGGCGGAACCGAAGCCGGGGGTATGGTCGGTGTCGGCAAGATCGTTATCGATCGTTTTCGGAACGCCGATGACCGAGATGGAGATTCCATGCTCCTTTGCATACGCCGAAAGCTTTTCCACCGTATCCATCGAGTCGTTGCCGCCGATATAAAGAAAGGCGGTGATCCCGTATTTGCCGAGGATCGCAAAAATCTTTTCGTAGAGCGACGGATCGGAGGAAGGCACCGGGAGGCGCTTGCGGCAGGAGCCGAGAGCCGACGCCGGCGTCAGCGAAAGAAGAGACAGCTTTTTTTCCTCGGCGGAAAGCGGAGTCAGATCGACGATGTTTTCGGCGAGAAGCCCTTCGATACCGTTTCGCATTCCGTAAATTTTACTGCCGCGCGACCGTTCGGAAGCCGAAAAACCGCGCAGGATGCCCGCAAGCGTTGCGTTGATGGCAACGGTCGGGCCGCCGGACTGGCCGACGATCAGATTTCCCTCGATCATAAGTCATTCCTCGCTTTTGTTTTTCTTTATTCTATCACATCCGTTCGTCTCTTTCAAGCCCTTACGGCAAATCTGCGCATTTTTGTAAATTCAAATAAGATACGGCGCGCAAAAGGTAGCGTTCCTTGTCGAATTTGTAGTCGCCGAAATAGGCGTGCTCGCAAAGATCGATCGCAAAGATCGGCTCGCAGGAGAGCATCGCGGAAAGGAGATCTCCCCCGGCGATCCGGATCCGGTCTCCTCTTTTCCTCCTCTCTCGCCCGACGATCAGAAATTCGCTTCTGTTTTTCGCTTCTTCTTTCGCCGCGCGCAGCACTTCGTAAAGAAATTGATTCTCGCTTCCGTACCGGGCGGCGATCGGCGGGCAAAAGGCGCGTTTTGCGGAAAAGGAATCGAAAAAGAG
>CADBPA010000180.1 GCA_902796505.1 uncultured Ruminococcus sp. | reverse complement strand
CGCTCTGCTGACGCTCAGCGTCGTCGTGATTCTGCTTCAGGTCATCGCCTGATCCTCCGCTTCAAAAGCCGCTCCTCGCGCCGTAAGCCGGGAGCGGCTTTTTTCTTGCCGTAAGAGCCGCCGGGCAGGTCAGAAGGGAAAAATGCGCGTGGGAGCGAGAAAGCCGCCGAAAGGCGGAAAAACGGCCGTAGAAACGCAGAGAAGAGAAGAAGCAAAAAACTACACGGCGAGAGAACGCCTGCAAGCCGAGGGGAAAGAGACGACGTCCTGCGGATCGACGACGTACCTTGCAGCTTTCCGAAAAACGGAACGATCCCGTCGATCGGAAAAGAAAAGGAAAATGAAAAACGAAACAGCGCGGCAGGGGAGGGAAGCGCGAAATCAAAAAGGGAAAAGCAAACGGCGTCTTCGCCGGAGCGACAAAGACTGACAGATCGTTCTGCGGTCTTTTTTGTCCGAAGGGCAGAACGCGTATAGCGGCAGGATCGGCTGCTGCCGGGCTGCTCTTTCTCCTTTCTCCGGAAGGTGCTGAGCGTAGGAATTTGCTAAGGAATTTCCTGCGATCCGGCCGCCTTTTTCGCCGAAAATCGGCGTTTATCATTTTTCCGATCCGCCCTTTTTCTCCGGTGAAAACGTGGGGAAAACAAAACCGATATGAGGAATTTTATGGTGGAAAGCCCGGAGTTTTCCACCATTCCAAAATCAGGAAAACGAACCGATTCTTTCTCTTTTCCGATTTTATATTGTAAAAATGAGCGGATTTTGATCAAAAGAAACAATATTGAAAGTATAAAAGGCAAAAACGGAATTTTCTCTCCCGGATTTTCCCCCAAAACACCACATCGGAATTGTATAAATTCATTCAGACCGGATCCTTCTTCCGGAAAGAGCGTTTCGATCGGACGCGTTCCTGTCCGGCCGCCGTCTCTTTTGCCTTTGCATCTTTGCGCGATCGTTTTTTCTTTACGCTCTCCGGAGCCGCCGGATGAAATATATTGATATCGTTACAAATCAATCGTCTTAAAAAATTTTATCAATAAGTACTGAAGCGCAAAACAGAATTTCCTTGACCGCTCTTTCCGTAGGAATTTTTCGACAATATAAGAGGATAGCGAAAAATTCGCTATCCTCTTTGCCTTTCTTTGTCTGAACACACAACCTTGTTTACGAAGGATCGTGTGCTGTATTTTTGAAACTTTTCTTAAATAGAATTGTGACTCGATCAATCGGAATTTGTTTTCCTCTTTTTGTAAATGACAAGTTCGGGGTTCTCTCCGTTTTCCTCATAAGAACAGACGAGAAGGAAATCCATATTGCCGGCGATGCCGAAACAACGGTTCCCGCCGAATTCGCATTCAAGTTGATTGGCGAGATAGGTGGTATTATCATCGAGGAATTTCACTTTTTGTCCGTTTGGAAGCGAGTATTCCATGTTGATATAACCGCCTATAAGAAAATTGAGCGTCTTGACCTCGGGCATTCCTTCGATTTGTAAATCGTTAAATTCACGAATCAGCTGTTCTTTGAATTTCTTAAAGTTTTCATCACCGCCAAGTTCTGCATAGCGTTTCCAGTAATTCAGCTTCGGAAGATGCTCGTCAAAATACGCTCTTACCTGATCGGCAGGCCAATTTTCATTCGACATATGGCCGACCAGAAAATCGGTCAGCTCTTCCAGACTGGTATAGCAGAAGTTTCCGTCGGCATAGCACCACTTGCAGTATTCTTCGTTGAACGAGCCATCGGTTTCTTTGCTGATATCACTATCCCTGAGCGGCATACCGCAGCATTGACAGACGAGCTGTTGAGGCGAGCCGAGAAGCGTATTGATCGACACGTCAAACTCTTTTGAGAGAAGCTTCAGAGTTTCCGTGTTCGGTATCGTTTCACCGTTTTCCCAACGGGAAATAGCCTGTCGTGTAACAAATATTTTTTTCGCAAGCTCCTCTTGTGAGAGTCCTTTTTTCGTTCTGAGTTCTAAAATAATATCCTTCGTTTTCATAATTTTCCCCTCCTGCTTTTTGATTCTATTATACCATAGCTTTCCGTATTCTGCAAGCAACTGTTTGTTGCTGCCTGTGCGGCAAATTGAAATTTGAAAAAGAGCAGCGCACCGTCAATGGCATGCTGCTCGGTTTGTTCGTTTGGTAAAAAAGACGTTTCCTGTCGGTGACTTTATGATAAACGAAAATCAATTTTTATGCAAGACGTTTTGCGCGAGCAAAAGAAAACTCGACTTAAAAATCGAGTTTTCCGAATTGCATAATTGATATCGGGAGTTTGGGCTTTTGCGAAAGGCGGATCCGGATCATTTTTTGTTTTTACGGATTGCCGTATCGAAATCAAAAATGTTGCCGAAGATGTCGTTGTAGTCATTCGTTTTGGGGGAGGGTTTGACAGGTTCGGCTGCCGGTGCTTTCGGAGTCGCAGGTTCTTCCGCGACCGGATCGGGCGTCCGGATCGGTTCGGGTTGAGGCGCGGGAGCGACCGGTTCCTGTACCGGGATCGTTCTCGACGCGGTCTGCGGAGCGGCGGGAGCCGGATCTTCGCGGTCGGTATTCTGGAAGCCGGTGGCAATGATCGTGATGCGCATCTCGTCCTGAAGATTCGGATCGAGCGCGGCGCCCCAGATAATGTTGGCGTCGGGATGCGCTTCGTCATGGATCATATTGGAAGCGAGATCCACCTCGTCCATTCCGATATCTTCGGAGGCGGTGATGCTGATCAGAACGCCGGTCGCACCGGTGATGCTCGTTTCGAGCAGGGGGGAAGAGATCGCCTGCATCGCCGCAAGCTGAGCCTTGTCCGCACCTTTCGCGGAACCGACGCCCATATGCGCGTAACCGGCGTTTTTCATGATGGTGGTCACGTCGGCAAAGTCAAGATTGACAAAGCCGGGGCAGTTGATCAGATCCGAGACCGACTGCACGCCGCGGCGCAGCACGTCGTCGGCGATCTCGAAGGCGTTCGCCAGCGTGATGTGCGTGTCCTGCACTTGCTTTAAGCGCTCGTTCGGGATGACGATCAGCGAATCGACGTATTTCGCAAGCTCGGCGATGCCGGCTTCCGCCTGCTGCATTCTGCGCTTGCCTTCAAAGGAGAAGGGCTTCGTCACGATACCGACGGTCAGAATCCCCATCTCTTTTGCCGCTTTGGCGATGACCGGCGCCGCACCCGTTCCGGTGCCGCCGCCCATGCCGGCGGTGATAAATACCATATCCGCGTCGCTGATGACCTCGCGCACCTGCTCGATGGACTCCTCCGCGCTGCGTTTTCCGACGTCGGGGTTCGAGCCTGCGCCCTTGCCTCTCGTGATCTTATCGCCGATGATGATCTTGCGTGCCGCGCAGGAGGTGTTCAGCACCTGGCTGTCGGTGTTGACGGCGATGAATTCCACGCCTCGGATATTGGAGGAGATCATCCGGTTGACCGCGTTGTTTCCGCCGCCGCCGACGCCGATGACTTTTATGTTTACATTGCTTTCAAAAACCGATTCAAAATCGAATTCCATTTTCATTTCCTTTCCGAACCGAGGAAAAATGCCGGCGGAAAAAGCCAAAGCGGAGCGGATGGCCGCGCGATCTCGGTGCAATCAGATTTATTTGATTTTATTATAAAGGATTTTGCACGCGGGCGCAAGTAGTTATATTTAATATTATACTATATTATAAAATATTTGGAAAATATTTAAAATTATTTGCGCGTTAATTTATCGCACATTGCGCGCGCGATCTTCTCGCGCGCCGTCTTTGCCGGGTGTCTGCCGAAAATCGCGTACGCCTCCGTCTTCTCCCGGATCTTTTCGGGTGACGCCGCGAGCGCCGAGATCCGCTCGACGAGCAGATCCGCGGTCAACTCTCCTTCTTCTACCATTTCCGCCGCTCCTGCCGCAACGAGGCGCAAGGCGTTTTTTCGCTGATGATCTGCGGTCACGTTCGGGGAGGGGATCAGGATCGCCGGCGTCCGGCATTCGGTCAGCTCGGCGAGCGTCATTGCCCCGGATCTTGTGATCGCGAGGTCTGCCGCGCTGAGGCGCACCGCCATATCGTCAAGGTAGGAGACGGCTTGAAAATTGCCTCCGCGAAAGAGCTCCGGGTAGCGGTTGCGGTAGGTTTCATAATAGCTTCTTCCGGTCGCATGAATGTGAATAATGGGTTTATTTCGTGGCAGAATCGATTGGGCCGCTTCTTTTTGCATCGCTTCCAGAAGGCGGTCGTTCATGATCCGCGCGCCGCCGCTCCCTCCGTAAGAAAGAACGATGAAGGCGTTTTTCGGCAGGCGAAGTTTTTCGCGCGCCTCGTCCTTCCTGACGCTTCCGAACGCCGCCGGGAGAGGATTGCCGACCACCTCGCAGCGATCCCCGAGCCGCCCGACCCACTTTTCTTCCAAGGGAAAATTCAAGAAAACTTTTTCGTCCTTTGCGGCGAAGAATCTCGTGACCGATCCCGATACGGCGTTCGATTCGTGCGCGAAGGTGGGGATCTTCCTTCGCTGCGCCGCAAGCAATACCGGAAAAGAAACGTAGCCGCCGGTAGAAAAAACGGCGTCCGGCATTTCTTCCTCTAAAATTTTTCCGCATTCCCGGATCGCGTGCAAGAGCCTCCGCGCGCTTTCGATCCCGCTCTTTGAGATCCTTTTTACGCGCGGCGAGATCCCGATCTGCCGAAGCGGGATCCCGGCCTTGCGGACGGCTTCGTTTTCTCCGCCGCCCTCTCGTCCGACGTAGAGAAGATCGCAGCCCTGTGCGATCCTTTTCATCTCTTCCGCCACTGCGATCGCCGGGGTGACGTGTCCGGCGGTTCCTCCGCCGCAAAACAGAATTTTCATAAGTCCTCCTGATCATTTTTCGATCCCGGCGTACCGGGAGAAGGAAAGAAGCATCCCGATCTCAAAAAACAGCATGATCAGCGAAGATCCGCCGTAGCTGAAGAAAGGGAGCGAAATACCGGTGTTCGGAATGGTATTGGTCACAACGGCAACGTTGAGAAGAACCTGAATGGCGATTTTCGCCGTTACTCCGAAGGTCACAAGCCGGCAAAAAACGTTCTTTGCCCGGAGCGCAAGAAGAAAACCGCGAACGATCAGCAGGACAAAGAGCGCAAGTGTGAAGGCCGCTCCGAAAAAACCGAGTTCTTCGCAAAGAATGGCAAAGATCATATCGTTCGCCGGCTCGGAGACGTAGCAGTATTTCAAAAGACTTTTTCCAAAACCGACGCCGAACAGCCCTCCCGATCCGATCGCCATCAGCCCCTGCAGCGTCTGCCATCCGCCCTCCAGCCGATACGCCGAAGGATCGAGCCAGACGGTGATGCGCTCTTTGGTATAATCGGTAAAGATCGCGAGGCAGGCGACTCCGATGACGCCGGCCCCGGTGAATCCCGCGATATAGCGCGCGTCCACTCCCGCCGCAAGAATGACCGAAAGACCGAGCAGTCCGAGAATGATGATGCAGGACAGGTGCTTCTGGAGCATGACGAGAAGGATCGGAATCAGTATGATGAGGATCGGAAAAATCGTTCCGAAAAGAAAACTTTCCTTCTTCGTTCTGCTGAAAACCGCTTTCTCTCCGTAAACCGAGAAGTAGCGCGCAAGCATCATGACCATCGTCATTTTCGCAATTTCCGACGGCTGGATCGTCACAGGACCGATCGAGATCCACCGCTGTGCGCCGTTGCCGACGAAACCTATGAAGAGAACGAGCAGAAGCAGAACAAGGGTGACGAGATAAAAGACCGGTGTCAGCGCTTCATAGATCTGCGGACGGACGCGCGAGGCGAGGATCATCACGGCGATCCCTGCCAGAAGAAAGATCGCCTGCTTGCGGATGAAATAGGTCGGGTCCTGATAGCGTACCTCGGCGTAGGCGTATCCCGCGCTGAATACCATCAGGCTTCCAAAGCCCGCGAGCAGCAGAACGGCGATCAGGAGAAGCCGATCCGACGACGGTACTTTTTCGAGCAGGATCGGACGGTGAAAGGTATTTTTCGGTATCTTGATCAGATTTCGGATTCCTGCGTGCCGGCGTTCTCTTTGCATCAGAGCAGAAGATAGGCGACGGAAGAGAGAAGCGCCGTCACGGCAAGTGCGAGAAAGCAGATCGTCTCTTCCCGAAAGCCGGATCTTTCCAGATGATGATGAAAAGGCGCCATGCGGAAAACACGCTTTTTCGTCAGTTTATAGACCGCTACCTGTAAAAGAACGCTGATCCCTTCAAAGCAAAAGAATCCGCCGGACGTGACGAGCGCCGCCGGTCTCCCGATGGAAAACGCCGCCGCGGCGATCCAGCCGCCGAGAAAAAGCGAGCCGGTGTCCCCCATAAAGACTTTCGCCGGGTGGAAATTGAAGAAAAGAAAGCCCGCGCCGGTTCCGATCAGAACGGCGGCTCCGACAACGCCGGACGCCGAGCCGAGCCGGAAAGCGTAGATCAGAAACGCACATCCCATGCCGAAAGAAACCGAGGCGGCAAGACCGTCCACTCCGTCGGTCAGATTCACCGAATTGACGAAGAAGAGCAGAAGCAAAAAGGCGAGCGGATAATAAAGTCCGCCGAGGTCGATTCTCCCGAACGAAAAGGCCAACTCTGTTTCTTTGCCGAGAAGATTCGCCCGCGCAAACAAATAGAGCGCGGCGAACAGCCCCTGCAAAAGAAGTTTTTCGATCGGCGAGAGCCCGGCGTTCTGCTTTCGCCGGAGTTTTTTGAGATCGTCAAAAACACCGATCAGCCCGTTCAGCGCCGCGTATCCGAGCGTAAGCGAGAGCGAGACCGCCTCTTTTCCCATACCCTGCACGCCAAAGACGATCAGGGCGGGAAGCGAGGCGATCAGCGCCGCCGGGAAAAATACCGCGCCTCCCATCGTCGGCGTGCCGCTTTTGCTCATATGCCATGCGGGGCCGCCTTCGTAGATCGGTTGTTTCGCCGCGGCGCAAAGCCCCGGTAGTATGCGCTTTTCCGCCGCCGCGCTCACGGCGGCGGCGATCGGAACGGCAAGCAAAGAAAAGAGCAGGGGAAAAAACTCAATCATGCGGCGGTATCTCCTTGCGTTTGTTTTGTTCGGCGCGCAGATCGGCGATCCGCGCGGTCACTCTGCCGAGATCGGCGGCGTGCGAGGCCTTGCAGAGAACGATCTCCCCCGGAAGGGCAGTCGCAGCGACGGCGGACGCCGTTTTCTCCGGATCGAGCGGATCGCTGTTGCAGAAAATATTTTCTTCCGCCATTCCGCCCTCCCTTGCTCCGCGCGCGTAAAAAGGCGCGTATCTGCCGAAAAGATAGAGTTTGCGAAGATTGTGTTTCGCCGCCTCCCGGCCGACCATCCGGTGAAGCGGTTCGGTCTCGGCGCCGAGTTCCTCCATATCGCCGAGGAGCGCCGATCTCGGGCGGCCGCGGATCAGGTCCAGCGCGTCGAAGGCGGCGAGGACCGCTTCCGGCGAGGAGTTGTACCAATCGTTGAGCAGGATCAGATCGCCCGCCTTTTCCGGAAAACGCCGCACCGGCGTTTCCAAAGCGAGGATCGCCTCCCGGATGCGGAAAAAGGGGCATCCGAGCAGCGTTGCCGCCGAAACGGCAAACGCGAGACAGGAGAGCGCGTCTTTGCCCGGGATCGGAAAGCGGAGCGGAAATCCGCGCCCGTCATGGAAAAAGGTCGCGTGGCTGCCGTCCTCCCGGACGCTGTCCGGCAGAAGGAAGAAATCCGCCTTCCGGTCGGCAAGCGAAACGGTCAGAGCGCCGGGTACGCCGAGCAAAGGCTCTTCGGCGGGAACAAGAAGCCGTCCTGCCGTTTCGATCATCCCGTCGGTGATCTCAAGTTTTGCTTTTGCGATCGCCTCGCGGCTTCCGAAATTTCCGATATGCGCCGTACCGATCCCGGTGATGATCGCAAGATCGGGTGAGATCGCCTCGGAAAGTTCGGAGAGCTCTCCCGGATGATTCATTCCGGCTTCGATCACGGCAAATCGGTCGCTTTTTTTCAGCGAGAAGAGGGTGGCGGCAACGCCGATGCGGTTGTTGAGATTTCCCGCCGTCGCCGCCGTGTCCGCGCATCGGCTCAGCATTTCTTTCAGATATTCTTTGGTCGTGGTTTTTCCGTAAGACCCGGTGACGGCGACGACCTTGACGTCGCGGAACCTGCTCCGGTATCTGCCCGCAAGAGCCAAAAATGCTTCCGCAGTATCCCGGACAAGGATTCGCCCGGCGCCCGGACGTGCACTGACCGCGATCGCACCGCGCAAAGTCGCCTCCGGCAAATAGTCCTCGCCTCCTCCGAGCGCAAAGAAGAGATCGCCCGGCAGGCAGACGCGCGAGTCGGTCGCGATCGCGGAAAAAACCTCCGGCGCACCGTCGGGAAGCGGCCCGAGAAGGGCGGCGATCTCCCGTTTCGGAATCGGCTGATCGAGCGCGATACGCCGTACGTCCGTATTACCTTCCATCCGCCGTCACCTCCGTGCTTTCAGTATTGCCCGACGTTCTCGCTTTTAGTGCGTCCGAAACGATTTTTCTCTCGTCAAAATCGGTCACAACGCCGGCGGCGATCGTATACCGCTCGGCGCCTTTTCCGAGGATCGCCACCGTGTCGCCCGGTGCGGCGGAGAGGATCGCCGCTTCGATGGCAGCTTTACGGTTCGGCAGTACCCGATAGGACGTACCTTCCGGGAATCCGGACAGAATATCCCGGATAATTCCGATCGGGGATTCTCCGCGCGGATTGTCGCTTGTCACAAGGATCCGGTCGGCAAATTCCGCGGCGACCGCGGCGCAGAGCGGGCGCTTTTCTTTGTCGCGCTCTCCTCCGCATCCAAAGACAACGGTCAGTTTCTGCCCTATAATTTGATCTTGTTTTAAACTTTTTAATATGTTCTTCATGGCAATGGGAGTATGCGCGTAATCGATGACCGCCGTGACGTCCGCACGGTAGATCTCGTACCGTCCGGGGACGCCCGGAAAACTTTTCAATGCCTTTGCCGCCACCCCGATCGGAATTCCCGCAAGCACCGCCGCGCCGATCGCGCCGATCGCGTTCATCCGGTTGTATGCGCCGGGCATTACGCACGCCGTTTCCGCGCTCTCCCGATCCGCCTTCACGCAGAAGGTATTTCGGTCGCACGGGTCTGCTTCGCGCGGCGTTTCACAGAGCCGGATCTCCGCTTCTTCGATCGCTCCGTAACGGAGAACTTTGCATGAATTTTTTTCGGCTTTCAACTCCCCGATTAACCGTTTTCCGTATTCGTCATCCGAGCAGATCAGAGCGTTTTTTACCTGCCCGAAAAAACTCTTTTTCGCGGCGTAATAGTTCTCGATCGTTTTGTGAAAATCCAGATGTTCGGGAGAAAGTCCGGTAAAAACGCCGGTATCAAAGCGGATCGGCGCGACCTTGCCGAGTGCCAGCGCGTGGCTGGAAACCTCCATTATCACGTCGGTCACTCCCGCTTCCGCCATTTTTTGAAGCGCCGGATAGAGAAGATCGGGATCCGGCGTCGTCATGCTGTAATAGCGATCGGTCAGCTGTTCGCCGAGGCAGAGGATCTCACCGGTACCGATCCGCCCGACTTTCCGTCCTGCGGTCTCCAGAAGGTATGCGAGCATCGTCGAGAGCGTCGTCTTTCCGTTCGTCCCGGTCACGCCGTGAAAGCGCATCTTTGAAAGATCCGGGCAGTAGAATTTTGCCATTGCCTCGGCAAACCGCCGCCGCACCTCCCGGATCGTAAAGACCGGTACGTCGCTTTTCGGGATCGTACATCCTTCCTCTGCGACGAGTGCCGCCGGGCGGCGGGAGAGACAGTAGGGAAGATAGCATCGGCTGTCTTTGCGGACGCCGGGGAGAAGGAAAAAGAGCGTCTGCCGGTCGATCCCGGCGGGCTTTGCCGTTACGCGCGCGATCTCGATTCCGGAATGATCCGCACCTTCCGGCAAAAGTTCTGAGAGTTTCATAAAATCTCCTTTCTAATCTTCAAAATCGGTATACAGCACCGTCAGCGTCAGCGTACTGCCGCGCGCGACGACCGTTCCCGACGGGATGGACTGCGCGATCACCTTTGCTCCTCCTGCATTTTCCCGCACGCCGATGACCGCGATATTCAGCCCGGCGGCGTTGGCGGCGAGATTCGCTTCCAGAGCGTCTTTTCCGACGAGATCCGGGACGGTACAGAATTGCTCCGCCCCCTCCTCGGTATAAAGCAGGACCTTTGCGCGTTCGGCGAGAAGCGTTTCTTCGGCTCCCGGCGTCTGGAAGAGGACTGTCGCGCCGTCCCCGATGATCTCGCAGGCGATCTTCCGTTCGGCGAGCAGTTTTTTCGCGGCGCCGATCTCCATCCCGACAAGATCCGGCAGAGTACAGAGATCGTCGGCTCCGTTCGCTTCGTATCCGAGATAGGGAAGCGCTTTCGAGAGATATTCCGAAACGTAAGGCGCCGCGACGTAACTTCCGTATTTGATCTGTGAGGTCGGCTCATCCACGATCAGGATCATGGCGATCCCCGCTTCGTCCGACGGTGCGAAAGCGACGGTCGAGCCGATGCGCAGATAGGAGTTTCCGTTCTCGTCGAGAATATCGAATTTCTGCGACGTACCCGTCTTGGCGGCGACCTTGTATCCCGGAACGCGCGCGTTTTTTGCGCCTCCGTCTCCGCTGACGCCTTCTTCCAGCACCCGGCAGACCTCCGCCGCCACCTCCGGAGAGATCACCCGTCTTTTCTCTGTCACTTCATGTGCGGAGATGACGTTGCCGCTCCGGTCGATCACCTTTTCGACGACGTACGGCTCGACGAGCGTTCCGCCGTTCGCCACCGCGGCGATGGCGCAGAGATGGGAGATGATCGAAACCTTGAAGCGCTGCCCGAAAGAGGCGGTCGCAAGCTCTACCGTTCCGAACGCTTCCGGCTGATGAAAGATGCTCCTGCCTTCGCTCGGAAGATCGATCCCGCTTTTTTCAAAATAGCCGAACCGCTCGACGTAATCGTAAAAGGTTTCGCTCCCGATCCGCGCCGCGACCGTCATCATCGTCGGGTTGCAGGACATCTGAAGTCCGTACGCCAGCGTGAAATTCGATCCGTGTCCGGTGGTTTTATGGCATTTGATCCGCCAGCCGCCGACCATCAGATATCCCGGGCAGGAGAAACGGTCGGTCATCTTGGCGGCACCGCTTTGCAGAGCGGCAGATACCGTCACGATCTTGAAGGTCGATCCCGGCTCGTAAATTTCTCCGACCGCCTTGTTCGACCACATGATCTCCATCATTTCCTTGCGCTTCGCCTTCCATTCGTCGCTGCCCTCGGCGAGATTTTCCGCGGCGAGCTTCTCGCGGTAAAATGCGGAGAGTTCGTAAGGGGAATTCGGATCGAAGGGTGCGGTGGTCGCCATTGCGAGGATCGCCCCGGTGCGCACGTTCATGACCACCCCGGTCACCCGATTCTGCGCGCCGGCGTTCTGCCTCGCCTCTTCGACGACCGCCTCCAGTGTGCTTTGCAGATAGGAATCGATCGTGGTGACGATGCTCGCGCCGTCCTCCGCCGGGATAAAGGCGGAATATCCGCTCGGCAGAGGATTTCCGGCGGCGTCTTTGGCGTAAAGATAACTGCCGTTTTTTCCGGCAAGCGTCTTGTCGTAGGCGTATTCGAGACCGTAGAGTCCCTGCGCGTCGCTTCCGACGAATCCGAGCAGATGCGCGGCAAGCGTCCCTTCGGGATAGTAGCGCGTCGTCTGTTCTTCACAGAAGAGCATATCCGCAAGATCGTTCTCCCGGATGACAGAGAGGACTTTGCGGTAGATTTCCTCATCGGTCGCTTTTTCGACCGTCACGTCGAGCACCGACGGCTTGAAGATCGCCTCGTAGATCTTTTTCTCGTCCTTTCCGAGGATCGGAGAGAGCAGGGAGGCGATCTTCGCAAAATAATCCACGCCGTCCTTCTTTCCGCGGTTGCGGATCACGCGCGGCGAAACAAAGATGCGCCAGACGCTGCGGTCGGTCGCGAGAAGCTTCATATTGGCGTCGTAGATCGCGCCTCGCTTTGCGCGCAGGGCGGAGGTCGTCGTCACTTGATCGTAGACCTGACTTCGGTAGTCCTCGGAAAGAAAAAGCTGAAGGCGAAGAAGATTTGCGGTGAGAAAAGCGAGAAAACAGAAGAGGGCGATCGAGATCTTTTTGATCCGCGCCGACGTTTTGCGCAGCGCGGCGTAATCGGTGTTTTGAGGATTCATATTCGGTTCCTTCTGCAAGAAGCGCGGAAAATAAAAAAAGTAGCGAATGCGTTTGCAATCGCTACATTCTATGTGAAATTTTCCCGGGATATGCCCGCGATCAATTCTCGGCGAGCAATTCCGCCGTCTCGGTTTCGGGTTCGGGCTGCTCCTCCATCACGGGAGCTTCGTTCTGCGGAAGCGCGGCGCGCGCGCCGAGAAATGCGAAGCTGAAAAGCAGACCGCAGAGGGTGACGGCGGCCAGCGCCGTGGAAAAAGAGGTGCGAAGAGGGAATCTGCGCATCGTCTTATCTTTGACCGGAGGAGTTCTTACGGTCAGTTTTTCGGAAAGGAATTCGCCGAAACGCACCATCGCGGCATTGGCGGGACGCGCCGGACGGACGGCGAGCGGCGCGCTTTCTTTACGAACAAGCGCTCTCTGCTGCATATATTCGCCGAGGGTATAATCTTTGCCGTCGGCTTCCACGGTGAATTGCTGTTTCAGTTGCATATAAAGATCCTGATAAGCGGTGCAGGTCGCGTTCATATTCGTTTTCCTTTCTTTTTTACAATTTACATTTTTTCCGCCACGCGGAGCTTCGCGCTTCGGGAGCGGGGGTTTTCTTCGAGTTCTTTTTCGGTCGGCAGGATCGGTTTTTTGGTGATCTCGCGGACCAGCGGGCGTTTTCCGCAAACGCAGACGGGGAAGTCCGGCGGGCAGGTGCAGCCCTTTGCGAGGTCGCGGTAGGTGGTTTTCACGATGCGGTCTTCCAGCGAATGGAAGGAGATCGTCGCGATCCGCCCCGAACGCACAAGATTGTGCGCGGCGGCTTCCAGCATCGGTCGGATGCTGTCCAGCTCTCCGTTGACTTCGATGCGGATGGCTTGAAAACTTCTCTTTGCCGGGTGCGGTCCGTCGGCTCTTGCGGCGGCGGGTATCGCGGATCTGATGATCTCCGAGAGCTCGAAGGTCGTTTCAATGGGGGAGACGGCGCGCCTTTTGCAGATCGCCTGCGCGATACGCGGAGCAAACCGCTCTTCGCCGTAGTCAAACAGAATGCGTTTCAGCTCGGATTCGGGATATTCGTTCACGACCTCGTATGCCGAAAGAGGAGAATCTTCATCCATTTTCATATTCAGCCGCGCGTCGTGCATATAAGAGAAACCGCGCTCCGGGGTGTCAAACTGATAAGAACTGCATCCGAGGTCGGCGAGAACGCCGCCGAGATTTTCGATCCGGTATCGGTGCAGGACCGATTCGAGAGAAGAGAAGTTGTCGTGGACGAAGGTGATCCGGTCGAGATAATCGTGTAGCCGCTCGGTTGCGGCGGCGATCGCCGTGGCGTCTCTGTCAAAGCAGATGAGGCGGGAGTTCGGTCCCATACGGCGTGCGATCTCCAGAGAATGACCGCCTCCGCCGGTCGTGCAGTCCACATAGGTGAATCCGTCCCGGATATTGAGCGCTTCGATGCACTCATAGAGCAGAACGGATACGTGAGAGAATTCGGGTGCCGGCAAAGCTTGTCCTCCTTCGTCTTACAGACCGTATTTGCTCATGGTCGCGCGGATGCTGTCGTAATCGCGGCTCTGTTCGCGCTTCTGCCATTCTTCCTCGGCAAAGATGCGGATCTGTTTTCCCGATCCGACGAATACGACGTTCTTGTCGATCTTCGCGTGCTTCATCAGGATATCGTCGAGAATGATACGGCCGCTCGCGTCTGGAACGCATTTCTGCGCCGCGCCGAGCAGGAATTCCTGAACGCTTGCCGCATCGGCTTCCGGGAGAGAGGAGATCTTTTCGGCGTAATCTTCCCATTCGGCTTCGGTGTAAACCGAGAGATAGACGTCAAATTTTCTCGTGATATAAAAAACGTTGCCGAGATCTTCGCGGAATTTGGAGGGAATGAAAACGCGTTTTTTCGCATCGAGCGAATGATGGAACGATCCGACAAACGACATCTTCTTTCTCCTTTCCGCGCGTTGTCCGCTTTTTTTCGGTGTGGAGCAAAGGCAAACGATTCGGGGCGGGGTGATTTTCGGGAAAGGGGTTGACCCTCAAATTCCCCTTTTTGCCCCACTTTGCTCCACTTTGTTACCATTCTACCACATTCCAATTGAAAATGCAACCCCTTTTTGAAAAAAAGTTCACAATTTGTTAAAAAATTTTCCTAAGGCGGAAGAATTTTTCCCGAAGGTCTTTTTTTCTTCCGGAAAATATGATAGAATAGAGGAAAGAAAAGAGGAAAGCACGGAAGGAGACCGTCTGAATGTCGATATTTTCCAGAATCTTTTCCGGCAGGAAGGATCCCTCCGGATACGCCTATCGTCTTTCGCGCGCCAAAGCGCTTCACGGTCAGGTCATCAAATACGTGACCGAGCGCAGAGAGGACAACGACGACGTCATCGGCCGCGGCGGCGCGCTCTGCCTGCACGGCGAGGAATTTATCGTGGATTCCTCCGGAGACCGTATCTTCGTCACCGACGTAAAGGATCTTGAAGCTTTCGATCTGATGAGCGGAGACGGCGTGATCATCCGCGGGCCGGATAAACTTTCCGGCGGAGCGGTCCGCTCGATCACCGTGCATTTTGTATACTATCGTAAATAGATAGTAGATATACTATTCTACAATAATATTTTATATCGGAGGAACAGATGATCGTGACCTACGGACTGATCCTTGCCGGCGGAAGCGGCGAGCGAATGAAGGCGGATCTGCCGAAAGCTTTTTTGCAGGTCGGCGGAGTTTCCATGCTCCGCAGAAGCGCCGATGCGTTTGCGCGCTGTCCGGAGATCGAAAAAATCGTCGTCGTCGTTCCGACCGTGAGGACCGCGGAGGCGGAGCGGCTGCTTTCCGGGCTGAAAAAGCCTTTTTCGGTCGTCGGTGGGGGAAGATCCCGTTTTGAATCGGCGAAGCTCGGTTTTTCCGCGATTTCGGAAGATCATATACCGGAGAACGGCTTTGTTGCCGTTCACGACGCGGCGCGCTGCCTGATCACCCCGGAGCAGATCGCGTCGGTCGTCCGCG
>CADBPA010000179.1 GCA_902796505.1 uncultured Ruminococcus sp. | reverse complement strand
GTGTAATAATACTGATTGGACATCTCGAATCCGATCGTCGCGTCCTCGCAGACGAGGGCGTAGAGCCGCTCGGCGGCGTCTTTCAGGGCAAGCACGGAGGTTTTCAGCGCGGCGCTTCGTTCGCGGCTCTGCGGCGCGCGCTTGTATTTGGCGATCCGCGCGATATGGTATGCCGACAAAAAGTGCAGATACGCCCCGGTCGCCGCGCGGAGGAATTTTCCCGATTCGCCCACCGGGCGGCAGTCTTTGAGGAGGGCAAGCCCCTCTTCCCAGCCGGAGAGGAGGTTTTCATAGAGCGAAAGATAGCCGTCTATGCCGTAGGGGCCGACGTAGCGCTCGTAGTCGTCAAAGGTAAAACAGACCATGGTGGACGCTCTTCCCTGCGGCGACGCCGAGACCGCGTTTGCCGGGCCGAGCGTTTGTCCGCCGAGATAAATGCCGTCCACCGAGAAGGGGAAATGGAGAAACGCGCGGTCAAAGCAGGCAACGGCGGAGCGGATCACATCGGCGTCCTCGCCGTAGTTTTCGCGGTAAAAGATCTCCTCGTCGAAGGCGGGATCCGCCGCGACGCGGTTGCAGAGCGGAAGCGCGCCGCCGGGGTAACCGCCGAGGCTCCAGCCGAGCATCAGCCCGTCGAGTCCGAGTTCCGAAAGCGCGCGGATGTGTTCGGTCATCAGCCCGAAGGTCGGCAAAAAGGGGACGGCGGAGCATTCCCAGCTATTGTTGACCTGCGCTTTTGCCCAGATCCTGTGCCCCTTCTCCTTGGCGTGGCGAAGGATACGGACGGTGACGTCGCTCGGTCCGACGACCGAGATCGAGTAGTCGATCACCCTGCCGCGCGCGCCGCCGCGGAGAAAGTCCTTTCCGTACTCGCTGACGCAGAGGACGTCGATTCCGGGATCGAGCAGGTCCACTCCGCCGAGGATCTGATCCTCCGACCATCCGCAGAAGTCCGACCAGCCCCAGAGGTTGGCGATCAGCCGGGTTGTCGCACCGCTTTCGCGCAGGGCGGCGGCGATCGTATTGTTGAGTTCGGCGGCGATCTCCTCCGGCGCACGGCGGGCGCAGCGCGGGCAGTTCTCCGGGCGAAGAAGCCCCGATTTGGTTTTGGCGTAACAATGGGTGGGATTTTCGCTCATCGTGATCGTCATGATCGCAAAGAGCTGCGGCACGCGCTCGGCAAGGAGGCGAACCGCGGAAAAGATGTACTCGCGCACCGCGGGGACGGAGGTGCAGAGGCAGAAATCGCCGTTTTTGCACGCGGCACCGCGCAGGTGAGGATACTTTTCAAAAAAGGCTGCCGGGAGGCTGCGCGGCTCGTTGAGATAGAGGTAGACGTGAAGGCCGTGCGCCGCCGCGCGCTCGGTGAGTTTGCGGAGATTGCCGAGGCGGCGTTCCCAGCCGGAAGAGAAACTTTCGTCAAAGACGAAGGGGGTGAGATTGCGCAGCGTTTCATGTAGCCAGATTCCGGTGACGCCACAGGCGCGGATGCGCTCAAGCTCCTCGTCGGAATAATCCGAAAGAGCGTCGTCCTCGAGCGCGCCGGTGAAGTTTGCCGAATAAGAGGAGAGAAACCGCTCGCCGATCGACGGTACCTCGGGCAGAGGGCAGGGGCGCACGCCGTCCGCAAAGAAATCGAAGGGACGCACCCGATGTGCCCTGCGGTGGGTTTTGAGAAAATCGCGCACTGCGAAGAGTTCTTCCCGATCCCCCTCGTCGGGCGGCGACCAGAGCACCGTACCGACGTCCGGTTTTTCTCCGAGCTTGACCGCGAGGAAGTCGTAATCGGCGAGCAGGGCGCGATAGTCCTTTTCGGAAAGCGAGAGCAGTATGCGGATCTGCTCTTCGGTGAGAAGATCCCAGTTCTGGCGGATGATCGAGACGAATCCGCGTTTTTGCCAGAGCGGCTCGACCGGCAGATCCTCCGCGCCGATCAGAGCGCGGACTTCGGCGACGGCCTCTTCGGGGGCGTGGAGCGCCGACGCGAGAGATTCGTCCGGAACAAGAGAAAGATTGCGCAAAACGGCGCGAAGCCATGGTTTCATCGGAATTTCCTTTCGGGGAGCTGAATTTTTTCAGGGGTGGGCAGATCCCGGCGCAAGAACGCCCGAAAAGGGATCCTTGGGATCATTATATCATAGTCTACGGTAAAATTCAATATTGCAATTTCTTTTTTCATAAATCCGAAACTTCAAGAAACTCATCCGTTCATTATATTTTTTCCGAGTTTTCGTCGTTAAGATTCGATATGGAGTCTCGTTTTTTGCGGTCCTCTGCGATATAAATGCTTTTTTTCTTGCTTTTCTTCATCGTTTATGATATAATAAAAAAGAAATAAGGAAGGAGTCCTATGCAAAGATGAGCAAAAGAAGTGTTGCAGATGATCCCAAGTTGTTCGCCGAGTGGAATTGGGAAAAAAACGATTTAATCGGAATTGATCCACATCGTATCTCCTACGGCTCGGCAAAAAAGGTTTGGTGGAAATGCAATGAAGGGCACGAATGGGAAGCAACGCCGAATACCAGAAGCAGAGGACGATCCTGCCCGATCTGTTCGGAAGCGCGAAGGCTTCTCTCGCGTACAAAAAACATACTTGCGAAGAGAAGATCGCTTTCAGACAACAATCCGGCGCTTGCCAAAGAGTGGCATCCGACAAAAAACGGTGACCTTTTGCCTACCGACGTCACCGCTAAATCGGCAAGAAAAGTATATTGGCGGTGTGAAAAAGGGCACGAATGGATCGCCGCGATCAACAGCCGGAATGCAGGCGCAGGGTGTCCGGTCTGTTCCGGGCATAAAATCGTGATCGGTATCAACGATTTGGCAACCGTTCGACCGGATCTTGCCGCCGAGTG